>DASZSH010000022.1:0-5368 GCA_035548755.1 Devosia sp. | reverse complement strand
GTGAACGCGCCTGTCCTCAGCCGAGGATGTGGTAGCCGCCGTCGATGTAAAGCGTCTCGCCCGTCATGGCACCGCCATAGGGGCTGGCGAGAAAGACGCAAGCAGCACCCACCTCCTCGATCGTGACCAGGCGGCGCGCCGGCGCCCGGCTCGCGACCCGTCCCATCAGCTCGTCGAAGTCGCGGATGCCCGAAGCGGCCCGCGTCGCGAGCGGCCCCGGGCTCACGGCATGGACGCGGATACCTTTGGGGCCCAGCTCGGCGGCCATGTAGCGCACCGCCGATTCGAGCGCCGCCTTGACCGGCCCCATGATCCCGTAATTGTCGATGACCTGGTTGGCGCCCAGATAGCTCATCGTCATCATCGTTCCGCCGTCGCCCATCACGGCCTCGGCGCGCTTGGCCAGATCGAGGAACGACCAGCAGGAGATCTCCATGGCGGTGAGGAACCCGTCGCGCGGGCAATCGGTGACGCGGCCCGCCAGCGCCTCCTTCGGCGCGAACGCGATCGAGTGGACCAGGATGTCGAGCTTGCCCCAATGCTTCGCGATGGCCTCGAACAGCGCGTCGATCTGCACCCCGTCCCGCGCCTCGAAGGGCATGAAGATCGGGGCCCCCACCTGCCGGGCCAGCGGCTCGACATGGGGGCGCGCCTTCTCGTTCTGGTAGGTCTTGGCGATGTCGGCGCCGGCGCGGTGCATCGCCGCGGCACAGCCCCAGGCGATCGAGTGCTCGTTGGCCACGCCGACGACCAGCGCTTTGCGGCCCGTCAGCAAGGGCGGCAGGCGTCCTTCCGCTTTCGGGGATTCCGGGGCGTCGGCCATCGGGATCGATGTCATGGATATCCTCTAGGGAACGGCGGCGGCCGCGCTTTGGCGCCGCGCCGCCGCGACCAGGCTGGCGACGGCGCAGGAGGCGAGGCGCGTCAGCACGGAATCGGCGCGGCTCGTCAGGATCACGGGCACGCGGGCACCCATGACGATCCCCGCCGCGTCGGCGCCGGCCAGGAAGGAAAGGCTCTTGGCCAGCATGTTGCCGGCCTCGAGATCGGGGACGACCAGCACATTGGCCTTTCCCGCGACCGGCGAGGCGATCTGCTTGATGGCCGCGGCCTCCTCGCTGATCGCATTGTCGAGGGCGAGCGGCCCGTCGATCAAGGCACCGGTGATCTGGCCGCGCTCGGCCATCTTGCAGAGCGCGGCGGCCTCGACGGTCGAGGGAATGTCGAAATTGACCGTCTCCATGGCCGAAAGAATGGCGACCCGCACTTCCGGGAACCGGAGCGCATGGGCGAGGTCGATCGCGTTCTGGATGATATCGACCTTCTCGGCCGGTTTGGGCGCGATGTTGACCGCCGCATCCGTGATGATGAGAGGACCCTTGTGGCCGGGGACATCCATGACGAAGCAGTGGCTGATGCGCCGGCCGGTACGGATGCCGGTCTCCCGCGCCACGACCGCGCTCATCAGCTCGTCGGTATGGAGGCTTCCCTTCATGATCGCCCCGGCGCGCCCCTGGCGCACCAGCTCCACCGCTTTGGCGGCGGAATCGTGACTGTGCTCGGAGGCGCAGAGCTCGAACCGGTCGAGATCGACGGAGGCCATCCGGGCCGCGTTGCGCAGGCGCTCGAGCGGCCCGACCAGGATCGGCTTGATCAGCCCCAGCTCGGCCGCTTCGGCCGCACCCTCGATCGAGACCTGGTCGCAAGGGTGGCAGATCGCGGTCTCGACCGGCGGCAGCCCTTTCGCGGCATGGATCAGCCGCTCGTATTTCTCATGCTGCGGGCTTGGCGCCGGTTCCATGGTTTTCCTCGACGGGGGTTCGCTTCTTGCTGAGCGGCTTGCGCTCTTCGGCGGGTGCCTTGACGGCGTCGGCGGGTGCCTCGACGGCATAGATCGCCTCGATCTGCTGCAGCCGGCGTTTCGTCTCGGCCGTCGGCTCGCCCCTGACCATGAAGGCCCGCCGCAGCAGGTTCAGCCACAGCTCGCGCTCGGCGGGATCCTCGGGCAACAGGGCCGGCAGCGTCGCGAGAGCCCGCTCCTCGTCCAGCATCAGGATGAGGAACTGGTCGCGCATGATCTCCTTCAGGCGGGCATGGCCGACGCGGTCCTTCTCCGGCAAGGTCTCGGCGATCTCCTTGAGCGCGAAGAAGCTGCGCTCGTCGGCGCCCTCGGGAATGCGGATATAGAGAAGCGCGCGGATCGCGCCTTCGAGCGGGCCGCCCCGATCGAACCGGCGCCGGAGCGCCGCCGCCGTGCGGGCCGCGGTCGCTTCGCGCAGCAGATCGCGCTCGACGCCCGGCTGCCGGGCGGCATCCTCGGTGCCGAGGCCCACGGCCGCCTGCAGCGGCCGGTAGCCGTAGATGTTGAGGAACAGCGTCTCCTCGAGCTCGTCCCGGGCCTGGGTCCAGGCTTCGAGGCCGCGGACGATCCAGTCCGAGGCGGCCTTCTCGGCGACCAGGAAGGGGTTGTCTTCCGCCACCGGCCTGCGGTGGGCCCGCATGGCATCGGCCACGGCGGCGATGGACGGCATGAAGGGGTTGCGGTCGGAGAACATCTCGAACCGCAGCCGGTTGGGATGCATCGTCCGCAGCATCTGCGCGCTGCCGGGCGTGGCCATGGCGCGGATCAGGGGCGCCCACAAGGTCTGATAGAGGCCGAGATTGATCTCGGAGACGCGGGCGACGGTCTGGAACCGCAGATCGTCCTCGGTGCTGTTGCCGCCGAGCGCCCGGATGTCGTCGAGCTTGCGCGGCTCGAGCCGCAGGAAATACTCGCCCTGGACGAATTCCGGATGCTCGGTGTCGCCGTCCTTGGCCGTGATCACCGCCTCATAGAGGCCCGGCGGCATGAGGTCGATCAGCTCCATGCATTGGGCGAACTCCTGATGCTCCTTGGTCGCCACCTTGCCGGAGACGAAGATGCCGAGATGCCCGATGCTCTGGTGCATCGTGTAGACGATCGTCTGGCCCGCCGCGACGATCTCGTCCTCGTGATCGTAGAGGTCGGTGATCCAGCCGAGCGCCTGCTGCGGCGGGGTGATGTTGTCGCCCTGCGAGCAGAGCACGATGATGGGCGACTGGATGTTGCGCAGATCGATGCGGAGACCGTCGCTCGTGCGCAGCTGCCCCGCCGACAGCTTGTTGCCGATGAAGAGCTGGTCGACGATCGCCTGCATCTCCACCGCGTTCAGCAGCACCGGGCTGCCCCACCATTTCTCGAACTCGAGGAATCGGGGCGCCTCGGTATCGATCTTGGAATAGAGGTTGTAGGGCTTCTGCCAGAGCGTATTGGCCGGATTCAGCGCTTCGAAATTGGCGACGAGATGGGCGCCGTCGAAGATGCCGTCGCCGAGATCGCCCGTGAGCGCGGTCAGCCAGGCGCCGCCGAGCAGGCCGCCCGTGTAGCGCATCGGGTTCTTGCCATGGACGCCGGCCCAGTAGGAGAGCGGCGAGCCGGCGAGCAGGATCGGTCCCGGCAGGTCGGGGTCGACGGCCGCCATGAGCATGATCTGCCAGCCCGCCTGGCAGTTGCCGATCAGGCAGGGCTTGCCTTCCGCCTCCGGATGGCGCGCGACGACTTCCTCGACGAAACGTGCCTCGGCCCGGCACACATCCTCGACCGTTTGGCCGGGAACCGGCTCGGGCAGGAATCCCACGAAATAGCAGGGATGGCCGGCATTGAGCGCGACGCCGATCTCGCTGTCATGCTTCATGCCGCCGATGCCGGGCCCGTGGCCCGCGCGCGGATCGAAGACGATGAAGGGGCGCTTGCGCGGACCGGTCGTGACGCCGGCCGGCGGCACGATCCGCAGCAGCCCGTAATTCACGGGCCGCTCGAGCTGGCGGCCGTCCAGCACCAGCTCATGCTCGAAGGACAGGACATGCGGCGCCTGGCGCGCCTTGTTCTCCTCGTAATGGTTGCCGCGCTGGCGCAGCACATCGAGGAACAGGATCGAACGCTGCCACGCGTCGACCATATAGTCCGTCCACGGGTTGCGGAGAGCGGACACGAAGAACGGGGCCGGTTCAGCGGCGCCGGTCGGCTTGGTTTCCTGCTGCATATCCTTGCTCCCTTGCCTGGAGGAATTCCCGGCGCCGGCACGATACATGATGAATATTTCATCATCCTGGCGCAAAACCGCTCAGGGCCAGCGGCTCGCGGCAGGCTTGTTACCACCGTTTATCAAAGCTGAGCCAGACGCCTGCCGTCCACATTGATCTAGCTCAGGACGCCTCATCAAAAAAGGCGCCTCGTTCAGGCTGTCCGATCCTCCTCATCATAAGCCTGCACTCGTGACGCTATCGTGACCCGCTTCCCTGGTCCCGGAACGTCTCGCCAACCGGTCATTGCTCGTCGTCTCCGAACCACTTCTGGTAGAGCCGCTCATAGGTTCCGTCTTCGCGCAAAGCAAGCAGGGTGCTGCTGACCTTGCGGCGGAGCGGATCGCCGAGCGGAAACACGAAGCCGATATCCTGGCGGCGAAACTCCGGGCCGACCAGCTTGACGAGCCCTTCGCCTTGGTGAGCCGCATAATAGCGCAGCGATGGCGAGGGCATGAGCAAGGCATCCACCTTCTGGTCCTGCAAGGCCTTGAACATCTCGTCATAGGACGAGAACTGCTGAGTCTGCGCCTTGATGGAAGCGAGATAATCCGCCGCCACGCTTTGCGCGATGGTACCGACCCGCTTGCCGGGCAGATCGTCCGGCCCGTTGATCGCGCCATGGATCTGCTGGACCGTCAGGGTCGCGGTGAGCTGCGCGGTGTAGAGGGCGATGAACACCACGCCGGCGAACATCCACAGCAGCCCGAACAGGCGGGCAAACCATTGGCGGGGCATTTGCTGGACCTGCGAGACCAACGCCGTCGTCGCCCAGGTCATGGCGTGCAGGATTCCGGGCCAGTACGCCCTGCCGGGGCTCGTGCTGTCCTCCGTCCCGCGATCCAGGAGCCAGACCAGATGGGCCGGCACGATGATGATCAGGAAGGCGACGCCGAGCCACATCGCCGCCGATCGTGAAAACAGGAGCCCCAGCACGTCGCGCAAGGGGGTTTCGCCAGCCCCGCCCGTCTCCCGCACCATGATCTGAAGGCCCGCTTCCAGGATCGGGTAGGAGAAATCGAACTCGCGATCACGCTCCGTGGTGTAGTAGGCGCCGGTGACGATCGCCTTCACCTCGCCAGAGCGCAGCTTATCCGCCATGCCATCAAGATCGGACGTCACCTCGTAGTCCGTCTTCAGCGACAGCCTCGTCGCGATCTCGTTCCAGAGATCGATGCTGAACCCGGCCGGCCCGCCGTCCTGCTGCATCACGAAGGGCGGCACGATGCCGGCCAGGACCTTGATGTCCTGCGGCTGATCCTGCGCA
>DASZSH010000021.1:0-11477 GCA_035548755.1 Devosia sp. | reverse complement strand
GCGCGGCCGATTGCGACGCTGAGCCTGGAGGCGCAGGAGATGCACGAGCGGCGCGAGAAGGTGTACCGGGACGAGTGAGCCCGGCGGGTTCCGGCGACAGCAAGCAGGGGCTGCCTTCGGGCGGCCCCTTTGCTTTGGCGGTCAACCGCGGGCGAGGCCCCAGGCGAGGTAGAGGCGGTTGAGTTGCCGTATGCCGCGGACTTCGAGGAAGGGCAGGCCGGCGGCGGGCAGTTCGCGGCGGTAGCGCGCGAGGCCCGGTGGCGAGCGCACCAGTATCCAGTTCACCATCGCCCATTTGAGGCTGTCCGAGGCCCCTTCGAGATTGCCGGGGCGATGCTTCTGAAACAGCGTGCGGCGCAGGTAGCGGGCGAAATTGAACAGCCGGTAGTCGCTGAGCAGGATGATGCCGGTCGCGCGGGAGAGGCGCGAAGCAAACAGCTTCGAGTAATTGCCGTCCATCACCCAGGCGTCGCCCTGCACGGCCGCATCGTGCATGCGAGCGAACTCCTCGTCCGGGCGCTGACGCCAGTCGGTGTGCTCGAGGTGGCGGAAGCGGTCGAGGTGGATCGCCGGAATGCCGAGCCGGCGGCCGAGGGCGACGGCGAGCGTCGATTTGCCGGAGTTGGACGGGCCGCAGATCATGATGCGGCGGCCGAAAGCGGAGAGCGGAGGGATGGGAGGCGACGGAGGCATGGCGATTACCATTGCCGCGGCGCGGGGGCCGCTACTCCGACGCCAGGTCCTTGCCGGTGTACACTTCATCGACCCAGTACTGGTCGCGGCGGTCGAAGCCGTTGAAGGGGGTGAGGGAGGCCTGGGTGTAGGCGCCCATGAGGCCGAACTCGACCCAGTCGTCCTCATCGACGTCGGAGGGGAGGGTGAAGATCTGCGGCAGCACGTCGTAGCTGTCGCAGGTGGGGCCCCAGACGGTGAAATCGGCGAACTCGCCGTCGTTGTCGTGCAGGCGCGGGCCGCGCCAGACGCGCACGGGCGGGGTGAAGTGCATGAACTTCACCTCCATCAGCGCGCCATAGGCGCCATCGTTGAGGTAGACCGAGACGCCCCCGCGCTGATGCTTGACGCGCAGCAGCAGCGAGGTCGAGGAGGTGACGAGCGCGCGGCCGGGCTCGATGATGAGCTCGGGGGCGGAGCGGCCGAAATTGTCCTTCACGGCGGTGGCGATGGTCTCGAAATAGTAGTCCATCGGCGGGGCCTCGGAGGTGGGGTAGGGCGCCGGATAGCCGCCCCCGAGGTTGAGGCGCTTGAGCTCGATGCCGGCCTCCTCGGCGATCTTGGCCGCGGCCGCGATGTGGCGCTCATAGGCGTAAGCGTCCTCGCACTGGCTGCCGACGTGGAAGCACAGCGAGGGGGTGAAGCCCATCTGGTCGACGAGCCTGACGATCTCGGCGGCTCCGTCCTGCATGACGCCGAACTTGATGCCGAAGTCGTAGCTCTTGAGGGCCTTGCCGGCCTTGAAGCGGGTGGTCACCTCGATGTCGCGCGAGGGCGTGACGACGGCGGCGAGCTGATCGAGCTGCTGGGGGTGGTCGATGGTGAAGGAACGGACGCCGAATTCCTCGTAGGCGCGCTCGATCTCGCGCTTGTTCTTGATGGGGTTGTTGTAGTGCATCACGGCGCCGGGCGCGAACTGGCGGACCAGCTCCATCTCGGTGTTGGAGGCGACGTCGAAGGCCTTGAGGCCCTCGGCGTGAAGCTGGGTGAGCACATGCGGGGAGGGATTGCACTTGACGGCGTAGGTGAGCAGGCCGTCGAAGCCCTTCTTGAAGACCTTGACCGAGCGGTGCAGCTCCTTTTCGGAGAACAGGAAGCTTGGAAAGTCCGGTTCCTCGGCGGCGATGAGCTGCGAGGTGTTGGCGTACACGGTCCGGTCGTGGGCTGCGGTGTGAAGCTGGATGACCTCGTCGGCGCCGGAGGGCGCGGGGGTGTGGGCGGCGCTCATGGGAGAAATCCCCTGTCGGACGGAGGGACGGCGAAACGCGGCTGCATATAAGGACGTTCAAGAGGCGGCACAACATCATATTTGGGCCGCTTACAGAAGCGTAAGGCGGCGTCCTTAAAGGCGCCGGAATCCGGGTGTCCGCCTCGGCCAGGCGCTGCGGCGGGAAACAGGCCCGGCGCCCGGGGCCGAAGAGGCCCAAACGAAGATGCGGGAGATGCAGAGGTGACGCAGAGGCAGGCGCTTTGGGGGCTTTCAGGGCTGGTGGTGCTCGCAGCGGTCGGCGCGGGCCTGTGGGCGCAGTCGGGCGGGAGCCTGGGCTCGGTCGCGGACGGGCCGGAGAGCGTGCCGCTCGACGTGCAGGTCGCCGAACAGCAGGTGGCAACGCCGGGGCTGACGCCCGAGGCATCGCCCGCTGTCGAGGTGGCGCAGGCAGAGCCGCAGGTGGCGCAGGCCGAGCCGCAGCGCGCCGTGCCGCAATCGCAGGCGGAGGTGCAGCTCAGTTTTGCCCCGCTCGTCCGGCAGGTGACGCCGGCCGTGGTCAATGTCTATGCCACCAAGACCGAGCAGGGCTTCCAGTCGCCGTTCCAGGGCGACCCGTTCTTCTCGCAGCTGTTCGGCGGAGATTTGTTCCAGAGCCGGCCGCAGACGAGCCAGTCGCTGGGATCGGGGGTCATTGTCGATCCCAAGGGCGTCATCATCACCAATTCGCACGTGGTGAACGGGGCCGACGAGATCCACATCGCCCTCAGCGGCGGGCGGGAATTTCCGGTGAAGCTTCTGCTCGACGATCCCAAGTCGGACCTTGCGGTGCTGCAGATCCAGAATGCCAGCGGGCGGACGTTCGAGGCGCTGCCATTCGCCAACTCCGACGACCTGCAGGTGGGCGATCTGGTGCTGGCGATCGGCAATCCGTTCGGCGTGGGCCAGACCGTGACGAGCGGCATCGTATCGGCCCTGGCCCGAACGGGGGTCGAGACCGGCAATTTCGATTACTTCATCCAGACGGACGCAGCGATCAACCCGGGCAATTCCGGCGGGGCGCTGGTCAACCTCAAGGGCGAACTGGTGGGCATCAACACGGCGATCTTCACGCGCTCTGGCGGATCGGTCGGCATCGGCTTTGCGATCCCCGCCAATATGGCGCGGACGGTGGCCGAAGCCGGCGAGAAGGGCGGGCCGATCGTCCGGCCGTGGTTCGGGGCGACCCTGCAGGAGGTGAGCACGGACATCGCCGACAGCCTCAATATCGATCCGCCGCACGGGGCGCTCATCACCGAGGTCGCGCCGAACAGCCCGGCGGCGAAGGCGGGGCTCCAGTCGGGCGACGCGATCATCAAGATCGACGGAATCGATATCGATGCGCCGCAGGGGTTCGATTTCCGCTTCGCAACCAAGCAGATCGGCAGCGAGGCCGATATCACCTATGTGCGCGGCGGACGGACCGCCGACGCCAGGGTGGCCGTGGCCCCGGCCCCGGCACCCGGAGCGAACGATACCGCCACGATTTCAGGCAACACGCGCTTCGCCGGCACGACCGTCAGCACGCTGACGCCGCCGGTCGCGCAGGATCTGGGCCTGCCATTCGACAGCAAGGGGCTGGTGGTCACGCAGGTGGCGCAGGGGTCTCCGGCCGACGACATGGGTCTGAGGAAAGGCGATATCATCCTTTCCATCAACGGGCAGGATATGCAGGATGCGGCGAGCTTCAAATCCATGGTATCGAGGCGGACGAGCGGATGGCAGATCGTGCTGCAGCGCAATGGGCAGGTGATCCAGTCGTTCATCAGCGGCTAGGCCGGTGCGGCGATGGCTGACCTGTTTGCGGCCGATCCGGCGACGGCCGCCGCCGACAGTCCGCTCGCCGACCGGCTGCGCCCGCGCTCGCTCGATGAGGTGATCGGACAGCGCCACCTGCTGGGACCGGACGGGACGCTGAGGCGAATGATCGCTTCCGGACGGCTCGGTTCGCTGATCCTGTGGGGCCCTCCGGGCACGGGCAAGACCACCGTGGCGCGGCTGCTCGCCGACCAGGTGGGCTACCGCTTCAAGCAGATCTCGGCAGTGTTCTCGGGGGTCGCGGACCTCAAGAAGGTGTTCGAGGACGCGCGGTTCGAACGGCTCAGCGGGCACAAGACGCTGCTGTTCGTCGACGAAATTCACCGCTTCAACCGGGCGCAGCAGGACGGCTTCCTGCCGGTGATGGAAGACGGCACGGTGGTGCTGGTAGGCGCGACGACAGAGAACCCGAGCTTTGAGCTCAATGCAGCGCTACTATCACGCGCGCAGGTGCTGCGCTTCGATCCGCTCGGGCCGGAAGAGCTGGCGCTGATGGCGCAGCGGGCAGAGGCGGCGCTCGGCAAGAGCCTGCCGCTCGACGAGGAGGCAAGAACGGCGCTCTACGAGCTGTCGGATGGCGACGGGCGAGCGCTGCTGGGGCTGATCGAGGAGGTGTTCTCGGCGGTGCGCGCCGACGAAACGCTCGACAAGGCGGGGCTGCTCAAGGTGGTGCAGCGCCGCGCGCCGATCTACGACAAGAAGCAGGACGGGCACTACAACCTGATCTCGGCGTTGCACAAGACGGTGCGCGGGTCGGACCCGGACGCGGCGCTCTACTATCTGGCGCGGATGCTGGTGGCGGGGGAGGACCCGCTGTTTCTGGCCCGGCGCATGATCCGGATGGCGAGCGAGGACATCGGCATGGCCGACCCGCAGGCGCTGCCTCTGGCGATCGCAGCGCGCGACGCCTATGAGATGCTGGGCTCGCCCGAGGGCGAGCTGGCGCTTGCCGAGCTTGCGGTCTATCTGGCGACGGCGCCCAAATCCAATTCGATCGAGGTGGCGTTCGGAGAGGCGATGGCGCTGGCGCGCGCCAGCGGTTCGCCGATGCCGCCGATGACAATCCTCAACGCTCCCACCCGGATGATGAAGGGCCAGGGATACGGGGCCGGCTATATCTACGACCACGACACCCCGGAGGGATTTTCGGGGCAGGAGTATTTTCCCGACAAGATCGGACGGCAGACCTTCTACCGGCCGGTCGAGCGCGGCTTCGAGCGCGAGATCATCAAACGGCTCGAATATTGGAATAAGCTGCGCGCCGCCAAGCGGACGACAGAGCAGGGTTAGGGCGCCGCGCGAGGGCGCGGCACCCGGATGACTCAATGGAACTCGCCGTTGTAAGGCGTGTGAAGCCCGCCAGGGGCGCTGGAGCCCAGGTAGGGATCGGTATCGTACTCATAGCCGGTGAAGCCGGTCTTGACGCCCAGATTGGTGCGCGACAACCCGTCGAGATTGGCGCAAGCCACCCAGCCGCGGGCGGGAGCCGTGATGCGGCACCAGTCGCCGCTCATCTGGCCCACGCTGACCGTGGTGTTGGCGGCGAGCGTAGCGATGATCTTGCTGTTCTGATTTGGACCGGCCATCAGGTTGACCTGGTCGCTGGTGGTCACCGCCGCAAACGCGGCGCCGGCGGACAGCCCGACAAACGCGGCGCCCAGCACGAAAGCCGACTTCAAGTTTAGCTTAGTCATAATGCGAGTCTCCTGCTCTGCCCTCAGCCAGAGAACGTCGCGGGCAGGCGGTTGTTCCGATGAAAATAATGACAAATTCGACAGGCTCGTCATGCTTCTCACGATCCGGCGAGAGCGCGTGAACGCTGGCGTGATCGCGGCCGTTTCGGTAAAGAGCGAGACAGTTCTCGGATGGCTTGGATGTATCCTTACCTTCTGGTCGCGGTGGGCGGCGCGCTCGGATCGGCCGCGCGCTACGGCACGGGCGTCGCCGTGGGCAAGATCTGGAGCTCGCCTTTTCCGCTGGCCACCATGCTGATCAATATCGCCGGGTCGCTGCTGATGGGCCTGTTCATCGGCTATCTCGCGCGCACGACGCCCGCCTGGCAGGCCGATGCGCGGCTGTTCGTCGCGGTGGGGGTGCTGGGAGGGTTCACCACGTTTTCGTCGTTCTCGCTCGACACCATCTCGATGTTCGAGCGCGGCGAGATCGGGCAGGCGTTCCTCTACGTGCTTTTGTCGATGCTCGTGAGCATTGCGGCACTTTACGGCGGGCTGCTGCTGATGCGAGGGCATGCGTGAGCGGGGTGCGGCAACAGACGGTTGCACGCGACGAAGACGGAATGCGTCTCGACCGGTGGTTCGGGGTGCATTTTCCGGAAGTGACGTTCGGGCATCTGCAGAAGCTGATCCGCACCGGGCAGGTGCGGATCGACAGCGCGCGCGCCAAGACCAACTCGCGGCTGAGCGCCGGCCAGCAGGTGCGCGTGCCTCCGCTCGAGGCCGAGGTCCGACGGATCGAGGCCAAGATCGACGCGGCGGACGCGGCGTTCCTGCGCTCGATCGTGCTTTACGAGGACGATGAGCTCTACGTCTTCAACAAGCCGCACGGACTTGCGAGCCAGGGCGGCAGCGGCACGAAACGGCATATGGACGGGCTGCTCAAGAGCCTGCCGAACAAACAGGGCGAGGCACCGCGGCTGGTGCATCGGCTCGACCGCGACACCTCGGGCGTGCTGGTGGTTGCCAAGACGCGCGCAGCGGCGGCGCATTTCGGCCGAGTGTTCCAGTCGCGCTCGGCGCGCAAAATCTACTGGGCGGTGGTGGCGGGGGTGCCCAAGCCGCCGCAGGGGAGCATCTCGTGCTTTCTCGCCAAGCAGATCGTGGGCGACAACGAGCAGATGGCCGTGGTCGAGCAGGGCTATCCGGGGGCCCAGCACTCGATGACCTACTACTCCACCACCGACACGGCGGCGCGACGCTTCGCCTGGGTGACGCTCAAGCCGGTGACCGGACGCACCCACCAGCTGCGCGTGCATATGGCGCAGCTGGGCAACCCGATCCTGGGCGACCCCCGCTACTTCAACATCGAGAACTACCAGGCGGCCGAAGGGCTGGGCGAGGGCCTTCACCTGCATGCGCGGCGCATCCGCCTGCCGCTGCGATCGGGCAAGCTGCTCGATGTGAGCGCTCCGCTGCCGCCGCACATGCAGCAGACGTTTCAGGCGCTCGGCTTCGATGCCGACCGCTACGACGTGCGAGACCAGGACCCTGAAGATGCGTGAATTCCTCGATGACGCGCAGGCCCATCGGCAGGACGGATATGGCCGCGCGCAGGCGCACGCCAAACGCGAGCTGCCCAAGCGCTTCTATAAGGAGGCGACGGTCAAGCCGCTCGAGAGCGGTTTTGCGGTGGGACTGGACGGGCGCGTGCCGCGCACGCCGGGAATGAAGCAGGTCGTCGTGCCAAAGGCGGCGCTGGCCGAGGCGATGGCGGCCGAGTGGACGGCCCAGGGCGAGTTCATTGATCCCGAGACGATGCCGATGGTCCGGCTCGTCAACTCCGCGGTCGAGGCGGGCGACGAGGGCCGACCGGCGCTGATGGCCGAGATCGTCAAGTATATCGGCAGCGACCTGATGCTCTACAGGGCAGACGCGCCGGAAACGCTGGTGGCCCGACAGGAGGAACTGTGGGACGAGGCGCTGCTGCGGCTGGCGCGGCGGTTCGGCGTGAGCTTCCAGCCCACCATCGGCATCCGGCACCAGGCGCAGCCGCCTTCGACGCTTACCCGGCTGGGCGACGCGCTCGCGGGCGAGGAGCTGTTTCCACTCGCGGCGATGAATGCGGTGATGTCGATCACCGGCTCGGGGCTGCTTGCACTGGCGCTGCGCCACGGCCTGCTCGATGCCGAGCAGGTGTGGGTCGCCGCGCATGTCGACGAGGATCACAATATCCAGCTTTGGGGCGAGGTGGAGGAGATCGTCGAGCGGCGCGCCAAGCGGCGCAAGGAGTTCGACGCGGCGGCACAGATGCTGCGGATGTGGGAGCGGCCGAGGAGCTAAGCGGCCGGGCGGCCACGGGAAATCCTCGAAACATCCAAGCCGGCTGCACGAAATCTGCAAATGGCCCGTGCATGCTCGTCACATGCGCAACCCGATCCAGCCTTCGCCCGACCGTCCCATTCCGCTGCCCGACTGCATCCTGATGGACGGATGGTGGGCCGACCGGCCGGTGGCCCGGCGCGGGGAGCGAGGGTCGCTGCTGCGCCTTGTCATCGGCGATCAGCAGGGGGCCCGGCATGACCGACCTGACGGCGACGGGCGTCGCCCGGAGTGACGTTTCTCCATACGAGCCGCTGTGGACGCGGCGCACCGCAATGGCGCTCGGCGTGCTCGCGCTGCTCGTGGCGCTCGCTGACGTGCTGTTTTATCCCCACGAGCCGGGGATCAGCCTGACGCTGTTTCTGCTGGCGCTTGTCGCCGGCGTGGCGGCCCTCCATTGGAAGCGGGCGGGCGGCCGACGGGCGCTCGTTCTGCTGGCCTGCGCGGTGCTCGCAGCGCTGCCATTCGCCGAATACGAGAACATCTTTTGGGTGCCGTTCGCCTTTGGGGCGGCGAGCCTTTATGCGCTCGAGGCGAGCGGACGGCTGGGCCGGTTCGAGGACTGGGCCGGGCCCGTGCTGCGCTTTGCGGCGCTTTCGCCGATGCGGGCGATCGCGGACGGCGTGCAACTGCTCGGCGAGGCCGCGGACCGCAGGATCGGCGGCGGGCTCGTGCGGCTCGCGCTGGTCTGGGTGGTGCCCGTGGTCTGCGCGGGGGTGTTCGCGTTCCTGTTCGTGGCCGCCAATCCGGTGCTGGAGGATGCGTTCCACGCCATCCGCTTCGAGCTCATCTTCAGGCTGCTCGATCCGCTGCGGGTGTGCATCTGGGGCGTCGCGGCGGCCGCGTCCTGGCCGGTCCTGTCGCCGCGGCTAATGCGCTGGGCAGGAGGAGCAGCGTGGCAGGGGCCGGTGCGGCCGCGGCCCGAGGGCCTGCTCATCGGCGGGACCGCGATGCGCAACGGGCTGGTGGCGTTCAACGCGCTGTTCGCCGTGCAGACCGGGATGGACCTCATGTATCTATGGGGCGGGGTGCGCCTCCCCGACGGGCTCAGCTATGCCGACTACGCGCACCGCGGCGCCTATCCGCTCATCGTGACGGCGCTGCTCGCGGCCGCCTTCGTGCTGGTGGCGATGCGCAAGAACGGCCCGGGCGAGCGTTCGGCGGCAATCCGAACGCTCGTCTATGTCTGGATCGCGCAGAACATCTGGCTGGTCGTCTCGTCGATCTTCAGGCTCAAGCTCTATGTCGAGGCCTATGGGCTGAGCGAGATGCGGATCGCCGCCGGCGTGTGGATGGGGCTGGTGGCGGCGGGCCTTGTGCTGATCGTGGCCAAGATCGCGTTCGGCCGCTCGAACCGCTGGCTGGTGATGGCCAACCTCGCGGCGCTGATGCTGACGCTATGGGGCGTGGCCTTCCTCAATGTGCCGGCCAGCATCGCCACGTTCAACGTCGAGCACTGCTACGAGGTGACGGGCAGAAATGGCGAACTGGACGAATACTATATGGGCGATCTCGGGCCCGAGGCCATTCCGGCGCTCGACGAATTCCTGCGCACGGCGCGCCTGGCGGATGCCGACAAGCTCAAGACGATCAGCCTGTTGCGCGACAACATGGCCGAGCCGCTGATGCGGCGCGAGACGTCGGGGACGGGCGTGGCTCTGCCGGTCGACTGGCAAAGCTGGACGTGGCGGGGCGAGCGGCTCAGGCGCTATCTCGAGGCACAGGTGTTTGCACCGGAGGCGCGGGCGGCTAGAAACTGAGGCATGGCGCAAATCCTCATCGCCGACGACGAGCCGAACATCCGCGAGGTGATCTCGTTCGCGCTCGAGCGGGCCGGACTGCAGACGGTTTGCGCGCGCAACGGCGCCGAAGCGCTGCAGCAGGTGCGGCGCGGGGGCATCGACCTGGTGGTGCTCGACATCGGCATGCCCGAGATGGATGGGCTCGAGGTGTGCCGCCAGATCCGCAAGAGCTCGGAGGTTCCGATCCTGTTCCTGAGCGCGCGCGACGAGGAGATCGATCGCGTGCTCGGGCTCGAAATCGGCGGGGACGACTATGTGACCAAGCCGTTTTCGGCGCGCGAACTGGTGGCGCGGGTCAATGTCATCCTCAAGCGGTCGCGCAACGGCCACAAGACGCCGCCGGCCATGAGCCACGGCCGGGTGCGACTCGACATCAGCCGGCATGGCGTATGGTTCGGCGAGACGGCGATCGCGCTGACCGCGCTCGAATTCGAAATCCTCACGGCGCTGATGGCCCGGCCGGAGGTGGTGTTCAGCCGCGAGCAGATCATGCAGGCGGCCTATGGCGGCGGCACGTTCGTATCCGACCGCACGATCGACAGCCATATCCGCAATCTCAGGGGCAAGTTCGCCGAGGCGGGCTGCGGGTCGATCGTGGAGACGGTGCATGGCGTCGGCTTCCGGCTTGGGTCGGGGTTATGACGGCGCCGCGCGTTCCCCAGAAGTGGCGGCCGACGCTGGCGATGATCGTGTTCGCGGTGCTGCTGACAGTGCTGGCCCTGCCGGCGGCGATCGTCATCTGGTTCCGCGCCCTCGACAACAGCGCAGGCGCGATGGGAACGACCGAGATCGGCGCGCTCGGGGTGGCGCTGGTCATCACGGTGGGCATCGCGGTGGTCTTCTCGCGCACCATCACCGGGCCGATCAACGCGCTGATCCGGCGGACCGAGGAGATCGGCCGGGGCGGAAGGGCCGCGATCGTGGCGCCGGAGCAGCAGGGGACACGGGAGCTCGCAACCCTCAGCCAGAGCTTTCTCGATCTCGCCGAGCGGCTGGTCGACCGCACCGAGTATGTCTCGTCTTTCGCCGCGCATGTCAGCCACGAACTCAAGTCGCCGGTGACGGCGATCCGCGGCTCGGCGGAACTCTTGCGGGACGCCGAAATGAGCAAGGCCGAACAGCAGCGGTTCCTCGACCACATCATCGCCGACAGCGACCGGCTGACGACACTGCTCGAACGGCTGCGCGAGCTCGCGCGGGCCGATCTCGACGTGGCGGCCGGGCAGGCGACGCTGGCCGAGGTGCTGGAGGGGGAGACCCTGGTAAGCCTCGAGGGCGCGCGGGATGTGCCGATGGCCCTCAGCCTCGAGGCGGCGAGGGCCGTGTTCGGCCAGCTGCTGCGCAATGCGCGCGAGCATGGCGCGACGCGCGTGCGGGTGGCGGCGGAGCCGGCGGATGGCGCGCTGCGGATCGCCGTCGCCGACAATGGCGCAGGGATTTCGCCGGGCAACCGCGACCGGGTGTTCGAGCCGTTCTTCACCACACGCCGCGAGGCCGGCGGCACGGGGATGGGCCTGCAGATCGTGCGCTCGATGCTGGCGGCGCATGGAGGGAGCATTCGCCTACTCGAGAGCGACACTGGAGCGGCATTCGAGCTGACGGTGCCCCGGGCCGGATAAATGAGGTCCGGACCCGTCGCAGTTTAGAGCAATTCCAAGGTTTGCCGTTTTAAGTTGACGCAAGGGGTCAAGATTTTTATGTCGCCCGCGGTCGATTGGTTATCGCGAGGTATCGATGCGCCTAAGCTTCACACTTCTGGCCGGGCTCATGGCCGCCTGGATGGCGGGCCCCGCATGGGCTCAGGATGACGGGCTGATCGTCTAC
>DASZSH010000020.1:0-5438 GCA_035548755.1 Devosia sp. | reverse complement strand
ACCGACGCATCCGGCACGAAATCCGCATCGAACATGGCCGAGACCTCGCCATCGTCGGTCGGCACCGTGATGGTCGGCCCCAGCGCCGCGATGGCACCGGCATCGACCGGAACGGCGATCAGGTAGGGCGCATGGTCGGCGGATTCGGGCCGCGCGGCCTTGCCGGCCAGCGCGGGCAGCTCGGGGATCAGCGTGCCGCGGGCCACGACCTTGGCTCGGTTGATCAGGCCCTCATGCCCGATGGCGAGCAGCGTGTCGCAACCCTCGAGCCGGATCAGCTCTCGAACCTCGGCAACGCTGGGCGCGCCTTCCGCCGCTGCGCCGCCTTGGTCGGAAAGCAGGAGCACGTCGATATCGGCGGGAAGGATGCCTTTCAGCCGCTCGAGCGGACCGCCGGCGGCGGCCGGATCGGCGAGGATCACGAAGCGGCGAAGATCGTGCCGGCGGATTTCGGCATGGAGCGCAGTGCCGAGGGCGCCGCGGCCGAAGTGAATGCGGTTGGCTTGGAAGACCAGCGACATTCGGTGACCCCGACGGCCGGCGCCGCGCGAGAACCCATCAGGAAGGCGCCGGCGCTCCGCGGGGAGCGGGTCCCCACGGAGCACCGGCCTCGATCGTCATTTGTATTTCTTGCACTCCGGTACGTCGCGCGAGGGCGCGCCGATGGTGGCGAACACGGCCGGATCGATGCCGAGTTGCTGGTTCACGTTCTCGACGACCTTCACGACCTTGGTGGCCAGGTTGCCGTCTGGCCCTTCGACCACCTCGGTGACGAAGTTGGTGACGATGCCCTGGCGGTTGTCGTCGAGATGGAGCTTGCCGTTGGGCGCGTCCAGCGTCAGTGCCTTGAGACCATCGCGGAACTTCTTCTGCCCGTCGGAGAGATCGCCGTTGATCTGGTTCAGGACGGTGAAGGCGGCCATGATCGAGTCATAGTAAGTCGTTGCGCTGGCCGAGGGGATCGGGAAGCGCTGGTCCGGCGGGAAAGCGTCCTGGTAGGCCTTCACATAGGCCTGCCACTTCGGATCGTCCCAGGTGTCGGCCTGGACGCCCGCGGAGACCGTACCGATCAGCGCATTCTTGGCCTCGCCCTTGGCCGAGAGCACGGTCTGGTCGACCATGATGGCGCCGCCGACGATCTTGGCCTTGCCGCCTGCTTCCACGTACTGCGTGACAAAGTTCACGGCATCGGCACCGCCCAGCGCCACGAAGATCGCGTCCACATCGTCAGGCAGGGCCGTGATGATCGAGGAATAGTCCTTGGTGCCGAGCGGCGGCCAGAAGCGCTGGGTCACCTCGCCGCCGGCGCTGCAATACTCGACCACCAGGCCGAACTCCTGGGTGTAGGGATAGGAGTAGTCGTCGCCCACCGTGGCGATCTTCTTGTAGCCCTTCACGTCATAGATGTAGCTGCCGAGGCCCGCCATCTGCTGGGCGCCGTCGGCCGTGAAGCGGAAGAAATTGGGCGCGGGATTCCGGTAGGTGGTGTCCTGGGCGCCCGACTGGCCGTTGAGGAAGGTGATGTTGGGCTGGGTCTTCGCGTAGTCCTTGATGGCAATGCCTTCGTCGCCCGAGACCGGCCCGATGACGAGATCGACCTTGTCCTCTTCGACCAGCTTGCGCACGGCGCGCACGGCCGAATCCGGCGTGGCGTCGGAGGCAACGTAGATCACCTCGATCTGGCGGCCGCCCGCCATGTTGTTGACCGCCTTCAGCGCGGTCTTGACGCCGCGGACCGCATCCTCGCCCAGCGTCGACAGCGGCCCCTCGAGGGTCGCGACGACACCGATCTTGAGCGTGTCCGCCGCATGAGCCGGCGCGTAGCAGGCCGCCGCCATGGCGGCGGCGAATGCCGCCGATATCACCGATCTGGATCGAATTCTCATAGGAGTCCCTCCCTGTTCGCTCTTCTGCCCCGTCGACGGACCAGCCCCGCCGGCGGGGCGTCACCCGAGGCCCGCACCGAGGCCGCTGGAAATCCGGAGCAAACAAAGCGCGACCGGTGCAGCCCAGGCTGCGCAGGGCGTCTATTGGTTTTGCATGGCGTCTTATTTTTCGGACCGGCCGGCGGCGGGTACTGGTCCCATCCCTCGGTTGACGGCCTCGGGTTCGCTCTCTAGCTTTGCCATGCAGAATACCGCACTCTCCTCCAGCATTTCGGAATACCCGCGCCGGCCATGGCCTATGTCCAGATCCAGTCCCTCGTGAAGTCCTTCGGCGAGGCGGAGATCATCCATGGCGTCGATCTCGAGATCGAGAAGCAGGAGTTCACCGTCTTCGTCGGGCCCTCGGGCTGCGGCAAGACCACGCTGCTGCGGCTGATCGCGGGGCTGGAGGAGGTCAGCGCCGGCACGATCCATATCGGCGGCGAGCGCGTCGACCATCTGCCGCCGGCCGAGCGCGGGCTGGCCATGGTGTTCCAGAACTACGCGCTCTATCCGCACATGAGCGTGTTCGAGAACATGGCCTTCGGCCTGCGCATCGCCCGGGTCGACAAGGCGGAGATGCGAAAGCGCGTCCAGGCGGCGGCGGAGATCCTGCAGATCACGGAGCTGCTGGAGCGCAAGCCGCGCCAGCTCTCGGGCGGCCAGCGCCAGCGCGTGGCGATCGGCCGGGCGATCGTGCGCCAGCCCAAGGTCTTCCTGTTCGACGAGCCGCTCTCGAACCTCGACGCCAAGCTCCGGGTGCAGATGCGGGTCGAGCTCACGCGGCTGCATCAGGCGCTGAAGGCCACCATGGTCTATGTCACCCACGACCAGGTCGAGGCCATGACCATGGCCGACAAGATCGTGGTGCTGAACAAGGGCCATGTCGAGCAGGTCGGGCGCCCGCTCGAGCTTTATCACGCGCCGCGCAACCTGTTCGTCGCGGGCTTCATCGGCTCGCCCGCCATGAACTTCCTCAAGGGCCGGATCGCCGGTCTGTCGGCGAACGGCATCGCGGTGGCGCTCGCCGGCGGCGGACAGGCTCTCGTCCGCTGCCGGCCCGACGGCAAAGCCGTCGAGGGTGCTTCCGTCACGCTGGGTCTGCGCCCGGAAGCGCTCAACGCGAACGGCCCCGGCGATTCCACCATCGCCGGCAAGGTGCGCATGGTCGAGCGCCTCGGCGGCGACACCTATATCTATCTCGCGACCGCGGACGGCAGCGACATCACCGTGCACGCGCCGGGCGACATCGTTGTTGCCGTCGGCGACCCGATTCCCGTCCGCTTCAGCGCCGAGAAAGCCTATCTCTTCGACGAGGCGGGCGAGGCGTTCGCACGCTGATCGCTCTTCGATCGAGATCTCACGCCTTTCTGCGGCCTTCCCCCCGCCCCGACGGCCAAGGGTTTTGACGGATTCGCCTGAGAACAGGGCCGATTCAGGGGGCGCCGGCCGCAGAATTGTTCAACGTATTGAAAACAAGACCTTTTCAAGCAAAGGTCGGGTCAAGGGGCCGGCGAAAAAACAGGCCTGGAACAGGTGCCCCTGAGGCACCTGAAGGCAGCGGAGACAGGCTCGGCACGATCGCCACGACGACCAGAGTTTAGAACAAAACATGAATATTATCAAGCGGAGAAGACCGCGCAGCCCTTCGCATCGACAGCCCGGACCGGGCCGCCCGGCTTGAAGACATGCAGCCGGACCGCCGTCTCGATCTCAGTGCCGGGCTGCAGAGTCAAAAGCGGAGCCTGGCGGCGCAGGGCCTCGGCGAGACCGTTGCCGGGCCAGGTGGTGCTGGGCTCAACCCCAATGAGACGCGTCTTCCCGTTCCAGGGCGGATCGGCCGTGCCCTCGAGCTCGCACCAGAGCCACGCACAAGGGAAGACCGCGGTGTCCCACGACAAGGCGACGCCGACGAAGCCGTCGCGGCGCTGGATCGAGACCCAGGCACTGTCGAAATCCTGCAGATAGGCCAGCGAAGCCATCGGCCCTGCCGGCCGGCTCAGATCGACAATGCCGGTCTTGCCCGGGACGCGCGGCCAAGCTCCCGAAGCGCCGGGTCGCAGCGGATTGCTTGCCGGATCGTATCGATCATCGACCAGCACATGGCGTGCGCCTGAGCGGATCTCGACAGGCCCGGCCAGCAGATCGGAGCCGAAGCTCGGGTGATGGCCCCACATGACCCGGATCGGTGCGGACCCCAGCATCCGCACCCGTTCCCGGATCGTGAGCATTTCGCCCTCGAGCGCAATCTCGCGCTCCATCTCGACCGGGACGGTGGCGAAGCGATGGGTCAGCCGCACCGCCGTTGGACGTGTCTCGGCCCGCCAGCGCGCCAGCGAGGCCTCGCCGTGAAAGCCATGGAAGACGTCGTCGATCCGGCAGGCATCGCCGGCGTTCGGGAAGAGCAGCGGCCAGCCGCCCGTGTAATGCCGGAGCCATGCAGATTCGTCCGGCGCCGAGACGTTCGCCGGCGGCTGGGCCTCCGGCGTCCAAGGCACCCGGCCCAGGATCGACGCGCCGCAGCCCTTATGCTCGATCGTCGCAATCGTGCCGCCGATGGCGGTGTCGATCGCGATGCTGAGCGCCCCGCTCTCGATCACCACGCGGCCGCGCGCGCCCGTCATTTCACCGAGCCCGCCATCAGGCCCTGGATGAAGTATTTCTGGAAGGCGACATAGAGGATGATCATGGGGGCGCTGGCGATCACCATGCCCGCCATCGTCAGCGGGATCTGGTTGTCATAGCGGCCCTGGAACACGCTGATCCCCGCCATCAAGGTCCGCTTGGCATCGTCCTGCAGGAAGATGATGGCGATGAGCAGGTCGTTCCAGACATAGAGCGCGTTCACCACCACGAGCGTCAGCAGCGCCGGCAGCGAGAGCGGCAGCACGACGCGCCAGAGGATGAGCAGGTCGCCGGCGCCATCCATGCGCGCCGCCTCGAACAGCTCGCGCGGGATCGTGCGGAAGAAGGTGGTCAGCAGATAGACCGAGAAGGGCGTGATCAGGCCGGCATAGATGAGGATGGTGCCCTGATAGGTGCTGATGAGCCCGAGCTGCGTATAGAGCACGAAGAGCGGCACGATCATCACCACCGGCGGCACCGCCATCAGCGCGGTGCTCACCGAGAACAGGAGGTTGCTCCCTTTGAAGGGCAGGCGGGCGATGGCGTAAGCGCCGAGGCAGGAGACGAATGTGCTGAGGGCGACGGCACCGGCCACGAGGATGACGCTGTTGCCCATCCAGGCGAAGAAGGGGCTCTGGAACAGCACATTGTCGTAATGGTCGAGCACGAAGGCCTGCGGGAGCCCCACCTTGTTATAGGTGTATTCCTCGTCGCTCTTGAACGAGGTCAGGATCATGAACAAGGTCGGCACCAGCGCCAGGAAGGTCGCGAGCAGCAGCACGCCATGCTTGAGCGCCCGGTCCGCCCTCGCCGGCTGCTCACGGCGCTGGGTGATGGCGCTTGCGGGCACTGTCACGGCAGCCCCCTCCCCCTACCCCCTCCCGCAAG
>DASZSH010000019.1:0-8319 GCA_035548755.1 Devosia sp. | reverse complement strand
GCTCAGCCACAGCGCCTCCTTGAGCTCGTCTTCCCAGTCGGCCAGCGTCTGGCGCGGCCGGGCATAGATGAGATCGAAGCTCGAGCGGGGAAAGATCGACTGGGCGAGGCGCACCGCGCGGATCGCCTCCTCGACGGTGTGTTTGCGGCCGAGCTCGGCGAGCGGGGCCTCGCGCAGCGACTGCACGCCCAGCGAGACGCGGTTGACGCCGGCCGCGCGGTAGCCCCTGAAGCGCTCGGCCTCGACCGAGGTGGGATTGGCCTCGAGCGTGATTTCCGCCTTTGGAGCAATGTTCCAGTAGCTGCCGATGGTCTCGATGATGGCCGCAACCGAGCGCGGATCCATCAGCGAGGGCGTGCCACCCCCAAAGAAGATCGACTGCACGGTGCGGCCCCTGGTCTGCCGCGCGAACCAGCCGATTTCCTGCTTGTAGCTATCGACATAACCCGCCTCGTCGAAGGCGCCGCGATGCACGTGCGAGTTGAAATCGCAATAGGGGCATTTGGCGGCGCAGAAGGGCCAGTGGATATAGACGCCGAACAGGCCATTGCCGCGATCGGACTGGTTCATCTCAGTCGTGCTCAATGGCGCCCTCCACGAATTTGGCGAAAGCGCGGGCGCGATGCGAAAGCCCCACCTGGCCGGGCGACCAGCTGTGCTTGGCCGAGGACGGCATCTCGCCGAAAGTGATGTCGAAGCCATCTGGCATGAACATGGGGTCGAAGCCGAATCCCTTGTCGCCGCGCGGCGGCCAGACCATGGTGCCCGTGACCTTGCCGACATAGAGATCGTCGCGGCCATCCGGCGCGGCAAGGCAGAGCGTGGCGTTGAACGAGCCCTTGCGCAGGCCGGGCGAATTCGCCCCGATCGCCTGCAGCCGGTCTTCGACGCGGCGCATGGCCATGGCATAGTCACGTCCGGTGGGCGTTGCGGCCCAGTCGGCGGTATAGACGCCGGGCTCGCCGCCCAGCGCATCGACGCACAGGCCGGAATCGTCGGCCAGCGCGATCATGCTGGCGGCACTGGCGGCGGCATGCGCCTTGAGCCGCGCATTCTCAGCGAACGTCGTTCCAGTTTCTTCGGGCTCGGGCAGGCCCAGATCGCCGGCCGAGATGGTGACGATGCCGAGGGGAGCGAAGAGCTCGCGGAATTCGGCGAGCTTGCCCAGATTGTGCGTGGCAATCAGCAGCTTCTCGCCGCGCTTGAGGCGGGCAAGGTTAGGCATTGGCGGGCGCCCTGCCGATTGCCGCCCGCTGCAGTGCGGTCAGCTCGGCGATGCCCTGCCCGGCGAGCGCCATGAGCGAATCGAGCTCGTCGCGGTTGAAGGGCGCCTGCTCGGCCGTCGCCTGGATTTCAACGAAGCGGCCGGAGCCGGTGATCACGAAGTTGGCGTCGGTATGGGCCTCGACGTCTTCGAGGTAATCGAGATCGAGCACCGGGGTGCCGCGATAGATGCCGCAGCTCACGGCGGCCACCGTATCGCGCAGCGGCTCGCCGCGCGTCAGCGACCGCGCCTTGAGCCATTCGACCGCGTCGTAGAGCGCCACATAGGCGCCCGTGATCGAGGCGGTGCGCGTGCCGCCATCGGCCTCGAGCACATCGCAGTCGAGCGTGATCTGGTTCTCGCCCAGAGCCTGCATATCCACGATGGCGCGCAGCGAGCGGCCGATCAGACGCTGGATTTCCTGGGTGCGGCCGGTCTGCTTGCCGGCCGCCGCCTCGCGCTTGGTGCGCGTGCCGGTCGAGCGCGGCAGCATGCCGTATTCGGCGGTCACCCAGCCCAGGCCGGAACCGCGGCGCCAACTGGGCAGCGTGGTTTCGACCGAGGCCGTAACGAAAACCCGGGTGTTGCCGAAGCTCACAAGGCAGCTCCCCTCGGCCTTGAGGGCGACGTTGCGCTCGAGGGTGACGGGGCGCATCTGGTCGGGCTGTCGGCCCGAGGGGCGCGCGAAGGGGGCGGATTCGATCGGCATTAACCGCCTCTTAACCTTAGCTTTGCCGCCCTACAACCCGGCGCCGCCTTTCATCGACCGGCGTTTTTGCCTAGATGGTTACAGGTCGGATTTGATCGAAAAAGGCAAGTCAGCGCCGTGCCCAGCGTTCCTGAGGATTTCCTGTCGCAGCTCAATGCGCGCAGCCAGGACATCTTTCGCAAGATCGTCGAACGCTATCTCGAGACGGGCAGTCCGGTGGGCTCGCGCGACCTGAGCCGCATGCTGTCGGTCGAACTCAGTCCCGCCTCGGTGCGCAATGTGATGGCGGATCTCGAGGATCTGGGCCTGATCGCGGCGCCCCATACCAGCGCCGGCCGGCAGCCCACGCAGCAAGGCCTGCGCTTTTTCGTGGACGCCATGCTCGAACTGGGCGCGGTGGACGAACGCGAGAAGGAGCAGATCGCCCGGCAGATCGAAAGCCAGCAGGGCAAGCTCGAGGACCTGCTCACCGAAGCCTCCTCGCTGCTGAGCGGCCTCAGCCACGGGGCGGGCGTGGTGATCGCGACCAAATCGCCCGACATGGTGCTGCGCCATATCGAATTCGTCCGGCTCGACGCCACGCAGGCCATGGCGATCCTGGTGGGACAGGATGGCACGGTCGAAAACCGCATCATCCAGCTGCCGCCCGGCCTCACCTCCTCCGCCCTCACGCAGGCCAGCAACTATCTGGGCAACATCGCGGTCGGCCGCACGCTCGCCGAGGCGCGGGCGGAAGTGTCGCGACAGCGCGCCCAGCGCGTCGCCGAGCTCGACGAGCTCACGCAGCGGCTGGTTGAAACCGGCCTTGCCACGCTCTCGGAAGGCACCGCCCAGCAGGCCCCCACCGTGATCGTGCGCGGCCGGGCCAATCTTCTCAACGAGACCATGGAATCGGCCGAGCTCAACCGCATGCGGCGGCTGTTCGACGAGCTCGAGCGTCAGGAAAGCCTGATCGAGCTGTTGGGCGATGCCGAGCAGGCGGACGGCGTGCGCATCTTCATCGGCAGCGAGAACAAGCTTTTCTCGCTCTCAGGCTCGTCGGTGATCCTCAGCCCCTATCGCGACGCGAGCGAAAAGGTCATCGGCGTATTGGGCGTGATCGGCCCCACCCGGCTCAACTATGCCCGCATCGTCCCCGTCGTGGACTACACCGCGCAGGCGATTTCCGCCGTGATGGCGCGCAAGAAATAGCGGGCGGCGGCGGGGCATGAACCGCCCGAGGGTTGAATCTTTTGCCCTTCTGCCCGATATGCGTGGCAATTCTGCCGGGAACGACCGGCGCCACCACACAGTTTTGGGATGATGATGAGCGACGACACCATGGCGCAGGACGGGTTTGAGCCGCGTCCGGAAACCGATACGCCGGCGCCCGCGCCCGATTCCGCCGCCGAACTCGAAACTCTCAGGGCCGAGAACGCCGACCTCAAGGATCGCGTGCTGCGCCTTGCGGCCGAGATGGAAAACCTCAGAAAGCGCATGGCGCGCGAGATCGAGGACACGCGGGCCTATGCCATCACCAAATTCGCCCGCGACATGCTGACGGCGACCGATTCGCTCAGCCGCGCGCTCCTGGTGCTGCCGGCAGAGGCGCGCGAGCATGCCGACGGAGCGATGAAATCGCTCATCGACGGCATCGAGCTCACCGAACGCGAGATGCAGCGGCTGCTCGCCGTACACGGGGTCAAGCCGATCGAGGCGGAAGGCCAGAAATTCGATCCCCACCGGCACCAGGCGATGTTCGAGGTGCCCGATCCCACGCGCCCCGAAGGGACCGTGGTGCAGGTGGTCCAGACGGGCTACGCCATTGGCGACCGCGTGCTGCGGCCGGCCATGGTGGGCGTCGCCAAGGGCGGCGCGGCAAACGCCAGCGCCGCCGGCGAAGAGCATATCGACAAGAACGCCTGAGCGGTACCTAGTCGAACGCGCCAAGCCGCATGCGCTTGACCCCCACGGCGGTCATGCGGGCCCAGGCGGCCTCGAGCGAACCGCCCGTGTCGATCGGGCGTGTCGCGTCCTCGATGATCACCGACTCGAACCCGGCCGCCGCCGCATCCTCAGCCGTCCAGCTCACGCAGAAATCGGTGGCGAGTCCGACCGCGAAGGTGCGCTTGACGCCGCGCTCGCGAAGGTAGCCGGCAAGGCCGGTCGGCGTCTTGCGGTCCGCTTCGCGGAAGCCCGAATAGGAATCCACCTCGGGGCGGAAACCCTTGCGGACAATCATCTGCGCATTGGGCACGGCCAGTCCGGGCGCAAGCTGCGCGCCGGGCGAGCCGATCACGCAGTGGTCGGGCCAGAGCACCTGCGTGCCGTAGCCGAGCTCGATTGTTTCGAACGGCGCCTTGCCCGGATGGTTGGAGGCGAAGGACACATGATTCTGGGGGTGCCAGTCCTGAGTCAGCACCACCACAGCGAACCGCCGGGCCAGCTCGTTGATGGGCCCGACGATCTCGTCGCCCCGGGCGACCGCAAGGCGGCCGCCGGGAAGGAAATCCACCTGCACGTCGACCACCAGCAGGGCGTCTGAGTTGCCCGGACGCAGCGGCATGGGCGTGCGACGACTATTGCGCGGCCGAGGACGAGGCGTCGCCGGAGGCGGGAGCCTCGCTCGAGGGGCTGGCCTCGGGCACGGCCGAGGGCGGATTGGGCAGCAGCGCCTTGCACTCCTCGAAGCTGTACTTGGCGTTCGTGCCATCGCCGGTGACGGCGGCGGTCACTTCGGTCACCATATCGGCCTTGACCTTGGTGAGCTGCTCCTCGGTGAAGCCGGCATCGAGATATTTCTGCCCGGCCGTATCGATCAGACCATTGCCCTGATCAATATACTGCTTGGCCAGGGCCAGCTGGTCGGCCGGCACGCCCGGCGGCGGATTGGAGAAGGCGGCAACAAAGGCCGAGCCGCACCAGAGCTGCTTGGAGACATCCTCGCTGACCGATTGCGCGAGCGCGCCCGTCGCGACCAGCGCCGGCGTCAGGGCGAGCGCAAAAATGAGCCTGTTCATGATAATGGGTTCCTGTGGCAGAGGAGTTAGAGCATATCGGCCGAATGCCGCCAATGCCGACGCTTCGGCGCTCCTTGGACAGGGGCAATGTGGCTGAAGTCAGACACGGCCAAACCCCCGGAAAATATGCCCTGACGGCGCTTGCAGGGGGAATACCCCGCCCCTATATAGCCCGCGAGGCCCGGTAAAACGGTCCGAAATCCCAAATTCAGCGAGGAACCCGACGCCCCGCATGGGGTCAGCTCAACTGCCGAAGTCTTAGGAGTTCTGCGGTCCGGGTTCGCTTAGGAAAGAGGCAAGTGATGGCAAAAGTGATCGGTATCGACCTCGGCACCACCAATAGCTGT
Source organism: Devosia sp. (assembly GCA_035548755.1). Lineage (GTDB taxonomy): Bacteria > Pseudomonadota > Alphaproteobacteria > Rhizobiales > Devosiaceae > Devosia_A. The sequence goes on along the minus strand of DASZSH010000019.1, from coordinate 3,000 downwards.
GTGGCGGTGATGGAGGGGTCCAACTACAAGGTCATCGAGAATTCCGAGGGCGCGCGCACCACGCCCTCGATGGTGGGTTTCACCAAGGACGGCGAGCGGCTCGTCGGCCAGCCGGCCAAGCGGCAGGCGGTCACCAATCCCGAAGGCACCCTGTTCGCGGTCAAGCGCCTCATCGGCCGCCGCTACGAGGACCCCATGGTCGAGAAGGACAAGCACCTTGTCCCGTTCAAGATCATCAAGGCCGATAACGGCGATGCCTGGGTCGAGGTCGACGGCAAGAAGATGAGCCCGTCGGAAGTTTCGGCCATGGTGCTCACCAAGATGAAGGAGACGGCCGAGGCCTATCTGGGCGAGAAGGTCGGGCAGGCGGTGATCACCGTGCCGGCCTATTTCAACGATTCCCAGCGGCAGGCAACCAAGGACGCCGGCAAGATCGCCGGACTGGACGTGCTGCGCATCATCAACGAGCCGACGGCGGCCGCGCTCGCCTACGGGCTCGACAAGAAGCAGTCGGGCACCATCGCGGTCTACGACCTGGGCGGCGGTACGTTCGACATTTCCGTGCTCGAGATCGGCGACGGCGTGTTCGAGGTGAAATCCACCAACGGCGACACGTTCCTGGGCGGCGAAGACTTCGACATGCGCCTGGTCGACTACCTCGCCGACGAGTTCAAGAAGGACCAGGGGATCGACCTCAGGAAGGACAAGCTCGCCCTGCAGCGGCTCAAGGAGGCCGCCGAGAAGGCCAAGATCGAGCTCAGCTCCTCGACCCAGACCGAGATCAACCTGCCGTTCATCACGGCCGACGCCTCGGGCCCCAAGCATCTCACCACCAAGCTCACCCGCGCCAAGTTCGAATCGCTGGTCGACGATCTCATCCAGAAGACGGTCGAGCCGTGCAAGCAGGCGCTCAAGGATGCCGGCGTCACCGCCAGCCAGATCGACGAGGTCGTGCTCGTGGGCGGCATGACGCGCATGCCCAAGGTCGTGGAGACGGTGAAGGCGTTTTTCGGCAAGGAGCCGCACAAGGGCGTCAATCCCGACGAGGTGGTGGCGGCGGGCGCCGCCATCCAGGCCGGCGTGCTGCAGGGCGACGTCAAGGACGTGCTGCTGCTCGATGTGACGCCGCTCAGCCTGGGCATCGAAACGCTGGGCGGGGTGTTCACGCGCCTCATCGACCGCAACACCACGATCCCGACCAAGAAGAGCCAGGTCTTCTCGACCGCCGAGGACAATCAGAGCGCGGTGACCATCCGCGTGTTCCAGGGCGAGCGCGAGATGGCTGCCAACAACAAGCTGCTCGGCAATTTCGACCTCGCGGGCATCCCGCCGGCGCCGCGCGGGGTGCCGCAGATCGAGGTGACCTTCGACATCGACGCCAACGGCATTGTCAATGTGTCGGCCAAGGACAAGGGCACCGGCAAGGAGCAGCAGATCCGCATCCAGGCGTCGGGCGGCCTGTCGGACGCCGATATCGAGCGCATGGTCAAGGAGGCCGAGGCGAACGCGGCGGCCGACAAGGCCAAGCGCGAGGCGGTGGAGGCCAAGAACCAGGCCGAGAGCCTCATCCATTCGACCGAGAAGTCGCTCAAGGATTATGGCGACAAGGTCTCGGCCGACGACAAGAGCGCCATCGAGGCGGCGATTGCCGACCTCAAGGGCGTGCTCGAGGGCGAGAACGCCGAGGCCATCAAGGAAAAGACCAACGCGCTCGCCGAGGTCTCCATGAAGCTGGGCGAAGCCATGTACAAGGCCAGCCAGGCCGAGGCCGAAGCCAAGGCGCAGGGCGGCAAGCCGGCGGAGGACGATGTGGTCGACGCCGACTTCGAGGAAGTGAAGGACGACAAGAAGTCGGCCTAAATGACCGCGTCACTTCAGAGTGACATTGCCAGAGCGCTGCGGGCGAACCCCGCGGCGCTTGCTCGTTTCGAGGCTCTTTCGCCCTCGCACCGCAAGCAATATCTAGAGTGGATCAGCGAGGCTAAGCGCGTGGTGACGCGCGAACGCCGCATTGCGGGCATGATCCTCAGATTGACCCAGACCGAAAGCATCCATGGCCAAGCGTGACTTCTACGATGTGCTGGGGGTGCAAAGGGGCGTCGACGAGGCGACCATCAAGGGTGCCTATCGCAAGCTCGCCATGCAGTTCCACCCCGACCGCAACCCCGGCAATGCCGAGGCCGAGCACCGCTTCAAGGAAATCAACGAAGCCTACGACACGCTGAAGGACCCCCAGAAGCGCGCCGCCTACGACCGCTTCGGGCACGCCGCGTTCGAAAATGGCGGCTTCGGCCGCGGCAATGGCGGGGCGGCCGGCTTCGGGCCGGAATTCGCCTCCTCGATGTCGGACATCTTCGAGGACATCTTCGGCGATTTCATGGGCGGCGGGCGCGGGCGCGCGAGCCAGTCGCGGCTGCGCGGCTCGGACCTGCGCTATAATCTCGAGATCAATCTCGAAGAGGCGTTCCTCGGCCGCGCCGTCGAGATCGACGTGCCCACGCTGGTCACCTGCAAGACCTGCGACGGGACGGGCGCCAAGCCCGGCACCGGCACCACCACCTGCCGGCATTGCGGCGGACATGGCAAGGTGCGGGCGGCGCAGGGCTTCTTTACCATCGAGCGGACCTGCCCGGTCTGCCAGGGGCGCGGGGTCATCATGGAGCACCCCTGCACCGATTGCGGCGGCCAGGGCCGGCGGCAGGAAAACCGCAAGCTTTCGGTCGATATCCCCAAGGGCATCGAGGACGGCACGCGCATCCGGCTCGCCAATGAGGGCGAGGCGGGCCTCAGGGGCGGGCCGCCAGGCGACCTCTACATCTTCATTTCGGTCAAGCCGCACGATCTCTTCCACCGCGACGGGGCGGACCTCTACGCGCGCGTGCCCATCGCCATGACCACGGCGGCGCTGGGCGGCGAGTTCGAAGTGCCCACCCTCGATGGCGCCCGCGCCAAGGTGAAGGTGGCCCCCGGCACGCAGCCGGGACAGCGCGTGCGGCTCAA
>DASZSH010000018.1:0-33926 GCA_035548755.1 Devosia sp. | reverse complement strand
TTGGCCCGGCGGCCAGCCGGTCTACGCGCCATACGAACTGGTTGGAATCGACTACCGCGACATGGGCCTTTGGGACCACGAGAGTTTCCACATGTCCAGCATCGGGCTCGCCGCACATGCGCGCGCCGATGCCGCATTGCGCCACGCCCTTCTCGAAACGATCGAAAACGATGCCACGGCGGCTCTCGAGATATTCGGGTTCACTCCGGCACTCATCGAGCCCCTGCCCGAGGTTGCCGGCCCCTACGGGCTCGGAATGATCCTGCGCCGGACCGCTGCGGCCGGGCTGACGGTCCGCTTCTGCCGCATTGTAGGTGCGGTGGACCTGCCTGTCGTTGGATGCTTCGTGGGCCGCGATATTGCCGGCGCGGCAGGGACTGGAACATCATTCTCAGCCGGCTTCGCCTGCCGGCTCGATCCCGGCGAAGCCGCGCTGGCAGCCGTGCTCGAAGCTCTGCAGTCGCGACTGACCGATATCGCCGGCGCTCGCGACGACATCGCCGCGGAGGCTTTCGAACCCGCCGGATACGACATCGCGGACGACCTGCCGCCGACGCGGGTCACTCTCGCCGGGTCCACTCGCCCCAGCGCTCGGAACGAGCTTGCCGCAATTGCGATGTGCCTGCGGCAGGCGGGGATTGACGAGGTTTTCGTCTTCGAACTTGCGCACCGTCCTTCGATGACGGTGATCCGCGTGCTGGTGCCGGACCTTCAGGCTCCCGGCTCAGCCTCGCAACTGCGCCTCGGGCTGACTGCGGCGCGCCAGCTCTTGCGATGAGGCCCCCTCCCGTACTCTTTGCCGGTCCAACCGTTTTCGGCCTTGGCGTGGACATGCTGGCCGGGCTCGACCTGCGTGGCCCGGCCGGTCGTGGTGCGATCCTGCGCGCAGTGGAGGCCGGCGCCCAGGCGATCGGTCTGGTCGACGGCATTTACGAACACGAGCCTGCGGTATGGCACAAGGAGATCCTTTACGCCCTGGCTCAGGGAGTTCCCGTGCTGGGCGCCGCAAGCATGGGCGCCTTGCGCGCGGCCGAATGTGCCGCCTTCGGCATGGTCGGTGTCGGCAGCATCTTCAGGGAATATCTGAAGGGCGTGCGTACCGCCGATGCCGATGTCGCGGTCGCCCATGGGCCTGCCGAATTCGGCTACCAGCCGCTGAGCGTCGCCCTGGTCGACGCCGAATCGGCCTTGGCTGCGTTGCCTCTGGCTCCGCGCGATCGCGCGCGCCTGGTCGCGCGCGCACGCGCCCTGCACTTCAAGGATCGCACCTGGGACGCAATCTGCCGTGATGATCGGCTTGCCGCCGCGGCCGCGGCCATTCCGAGCCGCAAGACATCCGATGCGGTGGGTCTGATTGGGCTCCTCCGCGAGTCCCAGTTCGCGCGTCCACCCCAATTCGAGCTTAACGTCACCGGCTACCTCACCGGTCTCGCCCGAGACCTCGGCATACGGCTTTCGCGCTCATGACCGTGCCGCTGCTGATGGACTACGGCGGCCTCATCGAGGCAATTGCCATTTGCAATCCGGACGGCGCGGCCAATCGTGCATTGCTGCGCGCGCATCGTAACCTGCTGTCGCAACTGCCGTCGGAGACCGCTGTTACCATCCTCTGCCGGGCCGCTGACCGCGAGGCGCTCAGTCAGTGGCTGCAACGGATTGGCGCCACGTCTGTCCGGCTGCTCCCAGCCTCCGCTCCGCTGCGGTCCGACGCGATCTGGATACAGGACCATCTGGTCGTTCGACAGCAGGGCCGCCGCCGATCCTATCTCGGCATCGTCTCGGAGCATCCCTACGACAGCGCCCGCTGGCTGGGTCATGACGACGGCACGCCGGTCGAAACGAGCCGGATACGCCTGTCCGGCGGCAACTTGCTCGTCGGCAGGAACTTCCGCATTCTCGGCGCGGGAAGCATCGAAGCGGAAGCCCGCGGCTGGACGGCGACCCGCTGGCGCGGTGCCCTCGCCCGTTACGCCGCACTCGATCCCCGCCCGCTCCATCTCTACGGCTACGGACCGGACCCCGCATCGCCCCCGATCCTGCAGGAACCCTTCCATCTCGACCTGGCGCTTGCCCTCACCGGCTGCCGGACTGAGCGTGACGAACCGATCGTGCTGCTGGCGAGGCCGGCCAGAACTATGCCCGAACTCGACGCCGCGGCCGAACGCCTCCGACAGAGCGGCTTTTGCGTGCTTCGCAATCGCGTCCCCGTACTGTCCGGAAGCATCGTCGGCTACAACAATGTTCTCATCGAAAATGCCCTACGCCCCGGGGCCCGCCGACCGCTGGTCTTCGTTCCGCAGTTCGGGTTCGGCGAGGATGGCGCCGTCCTGGCGCTCTGGCGCGTTTTGGGCTTTGAGCCTCGACCGGTTCCCGGCTGGGCGCCCTTCATCTTTCCCGGTGGAGCTCTTCGCTGCGCCGCCAAGATTCTGAAGCGAGGCGCCTGGCGCGGGATGGAACGCGTCATTCCCGATCGGACGCTGCGCGCCATTGCCCGCCGCGCCGCCGGGCCGACCACGAACTGTTAACACATCTCTAATAAAGTCCCGCCCGCAACCGATGGGAGGCGACGGACCAGCCGTGCACGGAGCCGGGACACAGAGGCAACGGCGCGTCGAGCTCGGCGGCTTTGACCCCGCCCTTCAGGACGGGTCGGCCGCGCGCGTCGATCCTTCGGGCACTTTATGCCTCTCCATTGTCGCCCCCTGCTTCAATGAGGAGCAGGGGTTGATGGAATTCCACCGACGCGTTTCCGCCGCAGTCGCTGCCGCCGGCGAGCGCTCCTACGAGATCGTCCTCGTCGACGACGGATCGACCGACGCCACCTGGACGGTCATTGCTTTCCTTGTCGACCTCGACCCGCACGTGGTCGGCGTCAAGCTGTCGCGCAATCACGGCCATCAGATCGCCCTCACCGCCGGTCTGGCGCGTTGCCGCGGAGACGAGGTGCTGATCATCGACGCCGACCTGCAGGATCCGCCCGAACTGCTTGCCGACATGCGCGCCCTGATGCGTCGGTCCGAGGCCGACGTCGTTTATGGCCGGCGTATCGCGCGGGCGGGTGAGACCTGGGTCAAGACTGCAAGTGCAGCGGCGTTCTACCGAATTCTTGCTCGCATGACTGATACCGACATCCCGCTCGACACCGGCGACTTCCGGCTGATATCGGGCCGGCTCGCCCGCCTCATCGCCCGGTTGCCCGAGCGCGATCGCTTCATGCGCGGCCTCATCTCCTGGGCCGGATTCCGGCAGGTGCCCTTCGACTATCGCCGCGATGGCCGTTTTGCCGGCAAGACAAAGTATCCGCTGCGCAAGATGCTTGCTTTCGCCAGCGACGCGATCCTGGGATTCTCGCTCTTCCCAGTCCGCCTTGCCGGTCTCATCAGCGCCGCCTTCTTCGTGGCCCTGATTGTCCTTTTGGGCTATGTCGGCTTTTCGTGGATGTTTCTGACGACCGTCCCCGGCTGGACGAGCCTGGCGATCATCATCCTCGCGACCTCGGCCGTGCAGATGTTCACCCTGAGCGTCATCGGCGAGTATGTCGGGCGCATCTATATCGAGGGCAAACGGCGGCCGCTCTTCATCATCGAGGAGATCGCCACCAACACCGACGCAGCCTCCGACGAGACCAGGCCGTGAGCGCGTCCTACCGATATGGCGACGTCTTCTTCTCTTCGATCGGCGTGGGCTCGGCGCGCTCGGCCGACTGCCTCGTGCCGATGGTCATGTCGGCGCTGGATCCGGCGAGCGTGGTCGACATCGGCTGCGGGCGGGGCGCTTGGCTGCGCCGCTTCTTTGCCGCCGGAACGAACGGCATCGGCGTCGACGGCGATTATGTGAGGCCCGAAAGCCTGCTCATTCCAGCCGATCGCTTCCGCCCCCTCGACATCACCGCCGAGTTCGATCTGGGCCAGCGCTTCGATCTCGCGGTGTGCCTTGAGGTCGGCGAGCACATACCGCCTGACGCAAGCGGCCAGCTCGTCGCCAACCTCGTGCGCCACGCACCCGTTGTGCTGTTCTCGGCCGCAGTTCCCGGCCAGGGCGGCGAAAACCACATCAACGAGCGACCCCTCGACTTCTGGCGCGGCCTCTTCGGCGCCCACGGGTTCCGGGCCTTGGACGCGTTCCGCCCCCGCCTTGCCGGCCGCACCGAGGTCGAACCCTGGTACCGCTACAACGTCCTGCTCTATGTGCGAGAAGATCGCGTGTCGGAACTTCCGCATTGGGTCCGCGCCACCGAACTCAAGGACGGCGAGCCCGTGCCCGACCTGTCTTCGCCCCTGTTCAGACTCCGCAAGCATGTGCTCCTTCGCCTGCCGCGACCGCTCGTTACCACCATGGCGCGCACCAAGCACCGTCTGCGCACCCTTGGGGCATCTCTTTCATGAACGCGCTGCCGCCCCAGGCCCTGCTGCTTGCCGCAGCCGTGTTCGCGGCCGGCGGGCAAGTCCTGTTCAAGCAGGGCAGCACCGGGCTGACAGCCTTTGCCGCGGCGCTGAACCTCCCGATCCTGGCGGGTCTGTTGCTTTACGCGCTCGGCACGATCCTGTGGATCGCCGGCCTGTCGCGAACCACCTTGTCCTATGCCTATCCCTTTACGGCGCTGACATTCGTGCTCGTGCTGCTGGCGGCGATCGTTCTGTTCAACGAGCGTCCGAGCCTCACGGAGCTCCTCGGAGTTGCGATCGTGCTCGGCGGCCTGGGGCTGATGACCCTCGGCCATTCCGGCCAATGAGTGCCGCCGACACCGCAGCCGCCGCAAACCCGACGGGCCGGGCATTCCTGCTGCGCCTCGTCCGGTCCGATGCCGCGATCGTCGCCGGGCTCTTTCTGGGATCGCGGGGTTTGCTCCTGCTGATCGGCTACCTGACCCTTGCGCTGGTTCCAGGCGCGCACGCCGCTGGCCCTCTCCTGCCCAATCTCTTCGTCCATTGGGACAGCGACTGGTACCTGCAGATCGCGGCCCAAGGATATACGCGCGCCGAGGCGCCCGGACAGCCTGGCGCCACCAGCTTCGCCTTCTATCCGCTGCTTCCCTTGTTGATGCGGGCCCTGCACCAGATCACGGGGCTTCCGCTTCCGCTGTCCGGTGTGCTCCTCTCGAACATTGCCCTGTGCATCGCCTTGATGGTGGTCGTGGAATTGGGGGCCGCCGTGACCGGCGACCGCCGCAACGGCCTGATGTCGGCCGCCCTGCTCAGCTTCGTCCCCGAAGGGTTCGTCTTCTCCGCCATCTACACCGAGTCGCTGTTCCTTCTGCTCACCGCGGGCTCGATGCTCGCCTTCGCGCGGCAACGCTATGTCGCCTCCGCGCTGCTGGCGGCCCTCAACTCGACGGTGCGGACCAACGGCGTTCTTGTCGCGGCCTACTACCTTCTCGATATTCTACGCCGGCGCGGCCTCAAGGGAGCGCTCAGAGTCTGGGAGCGTCCCGAGGAGTATCTGCCCGCCATCGCCGCGCCCCTTGGGCTCGTGCTCTTCTGGTGGTTTGCCTTTCTTGTCACCGGCGACGCCTTTGCGCAGAAGTCCACGGTGCTGCACGGCTGGGGGTGGGCTCCCGCCCTGCCGTGGACGAACGTATTGACTTATCTTGCCTCCGGCGCCCTCACCGATCGGTTCTGGGTCGTCTCCGCGCTGATTTCTCTTGCGCTCTCCTTTACGCTCCTCCGTCGGGAGTACTGGCCGCTGTTTGCCTACTGCCTGCTCAACTTCGCCCTCTACCTGACCGGCGCTACGGCGAATTCCCTGCTGCGCTACTCGATCACCATCCTGCCGATCTATTTCGGCGTATCCCTCCATCTGGTGCGCCGTCCTCTCCTCGCCGGCATCGCCTTCGGAGCCATGGCGCTGCTGGGGGGCTTCCTGATGGCGGCATGGGCGCTCGGGCTCAACATCACGACATGAAACGCGCCGGCGTCATCCTCGCGATCGAATTTCTCCTGCTCGCCTTTTATGCCGGCTCGGCGCTAGCATTTTTCCGCTACAGCCAGGACTTCATCCTCGCCAGCCGCAGCCAGACGCTGCCGCCGCTCGAGATGGGCGAGACCGTCGCGCTGGCGTCCTCCGGCCCCGATGACGGCATGCTGCTGGGCGGCTGGACGCGCGAGACCGCTGGTATCCGGGCCGGCAATGCCCGCCCCGAGTTGGCGCTGCGACTGCCCCGCGATGCCGCCGCCATCACATTTTCCGGAGAGTTCGCCTTTTCCCCTCAGGGCGGGCAGCACATCGACGTCCTGCTCGATGGACACGCGCTGGCAACCATCGAGGCGAGCGGTCCCCCCGGCACACACGCCTGCCGCTGGTCGCTCGTCCTGCCTCCCGCGGACCGGGATATCTCGGTGCTGACCTTCGCTATCGTCACGCCGGCCCGCTTTGTGCTGGAAACGCTTGCGCTCGCCGACCAGCCGGAGGAAACGACCTGCGCGGGAGGCGCGAAGCTCTCCATCGGCGCCCTGTCCTGAGGCCCGCGCGGGTGCCTTGACGGCCCCCGGCTTTTCCCGCACAAGAAAGCCGCCGCGGGTGTAGCTCAATGGTAGAGCAGAAGCTTCCCAAGCTTACGACGAGGGTTCGATTCCCTTCACCCGCTCCAGTCTCCCTGCAGGTATGCGTCGGCCCCACGTGAGCTCCGGATTGCCTGAGCGTCCGTCGGCGTCTCCGATTTCCGGGTCGTCAGGACGCCGGGCCCATAGGCCGGCCCTACACCCCTACGGTGGCGCCGGTGACCTCCCTGAGCGCGGTGCAGACGGTCGCGCGCAGGCTCGTCGCCGTCCGCTCGAGCACGAGGGTTGTCGGCATCGAGCGACCCCGCGTGTCCGCGGGGCACGACCGTAGAACGCTGTGCGTCTCGTCCATCAGCGACAGCACAATCCGATCCTCCTCGTCGAAGGTGCATCCGAGAGCTGCCGCACGTTCGTGCAGCCGCGCGATGTCGGTCCGGAACCCGGTCTCGATGTCTGCGGCAGTCTGCCCGTTGAGACGCAGATAGGTCTTGAGGAACAGTTCGATGGCATTGAAATAGAGGACCCACACCGAGGCATCGCGATGCATGGTTCGGATACGGGCCTGTTCGAGCGCGCGCGCACTGTCGTGATACGAACGCGCATAGTCATAAAGACCGACTGGTGTGGTGAAGTTGTCGCCGAGGTCGGGTCCTCGTCCGATCATGGTTGCCTCCCCTTATTAGCTCGCTGTCCGGGAAAGTCTGCCGGCCGAGCTGGCGCGAACCGCTTTGGCGCGGTCAGCGCATTGAAAACGCAGAAAGAACCGTCGAAAGTCAAAATCAGTCGTGGTGCAGGGCTATCCCTGCGGCGGTGAGCTTACCAAGCCTGGAGCGGGGGATCGAGCCCCCTCACCCCGCGCCCGCCGCATCCAGGCGGCGTCTCACGGCGGGCTTGCCGTCCGCGCGGACGCCGCCGGCTCAAGCCTTGACGCTTCCGGTCGCCAGACCGCCCTGCCAGAATCGCTGGATGAACAGGAACGCCACGATCACCGGCACGATCGAAACCAGCGCGCCCGCCATCACGATCGTATAGAGCAGCGATCCACCGCTGCCGCCCGCCGCCGAGGCGTACCAGTTGGCAAGACCGACCGTGAGCGGGAAGTGCTCGGACGAGTTGAGCACGACCAGCGGCAGGAAGTAGTTGTTCCAGCTCGCAACGAACGCCAGCACGAACACTGTCGATACGGCCGGCATGAGCAGTCTGAAGGCGAGTGTCGAGAAGATGCGGAATTCTCCCGCCCCGTCCACCCGCCCGGCATCGATGATCTCGTTGCTGACCGCATCGTCGATATAGGCGCGCATCAGGAACACGCCCTGCGGAAACACCAGTTGCGGCAGGATCACCGCCCAGGGCGTATCGAGCAGCTTGATCTGGCTCAGCAGCAGAAAAAGCGGAATCACCAGCGCCGTCTGCGGGATCATCACCGCGCCCAGCACCAGCGCGTATAGGAAGCGCTTGCCGGCAAACTCGTATTTCGAGAACGCATAGCCGGCGATCGTGCACACCAGCGCCGCGCCCACCCCCGAAAGGATGGCGTAGTAGAACGAGTTCCACAGCCATCGGCCAAACGCGCCGCGATCCTGCGCAAACAGATCGTGCAGATTTTGCCATAGGTGGAAGTCGCTGGAAAACCACAGGCCGAACGTGCCGAAGAGGTCGGGGTTTGTCTTGGTCGATGCAGTGATGACGTAGAGGATTGGAATGAACGTATAGACGAAATAGAGCGCCAGAACTGCTGTCAGCAGCCAGCGGGTGCGCCGGAAGCCAGCCGATTGCGCCGTTTTGCCGACGATCATTGTCGGCCCCGCCGCTGTGTGGCGAGCATGAACACGTAGCTCACCACGGCCGTCACGGCCCCGAGCAGGAAGGACACCGCCGCCGCATAGTTGTATTGCTGGCCGATGAAGCTCAGCGTGTAGGCGTAGATGTTGGGCGTGAACGAGCTGTTGATCACCGTGCGCGCGACATTGATCAGCAGATACGGCTCGGAAAAGAGCTGCAGCGATCCGATGATGGAAAAGATGATGGTCACCAGAATGGTCGGCGCGATCAGCGGCAGCTTCACGTAGAGGGCGTGGGTGAAACCCCCCGCGCCATCTACCACCGAGGCCTCTTCGAGTTCGTGCGGGATGGCCTGCAGCGCCGCGAAATAGATGATCATGTTGTAGCCGGTGTACTCCCAGGTCGCGATATTGGCGATCGAGGGAATGATGCTCGTGGGCGTGAGGAAGTTCGGGACCGGCCAGCCGAGCGCCGTGGCGATCTGCGCCGCGGGGCCGGAATTGGTGCTGTAGAGGTAGCCCCAAAGTAGCGCCGCAATCACCGTCGGCACCGCATAGGGAATGAAGAAGCTCACCCGGAAGAAGCTCTTGAGATATACCACCCCGCTATCGAGGATCAGCGCGAAGACGAGCGCCAGGATCAGCATGATCGGGATCTGCAGGAGCGCGAACCGGATCAGCGTCAGAACGCCGTACCAGAATTTCTGGTCGAAGAACGCCTTGACATAGTTGTCGGCCCAAACGAATCGCGTGCCTCCCACCAGCGTCGTGCGCCAGACGCTGAGGTCGAGCGCATAAAGCAGCGGCACCACCAGGAAGGCGACGAACAGGAGCAGGAAGGGCAAAAGGAAAAGATAGGGCGCAAGCCGGCGGCCGATGTTCGACGGCGTTCGCCGCCTCGGCATCGAGGCAGCGGCGTCAGCAGCAAGATCGGCCATGCTTCTCCCTCGGCGTCACAATAGGCCCGCGGCCGGCAGCGTCAATATTGGGGCAGGCGGAACGGAGCGCCCAAACGCTGGGCGCTCCGCCGGAGGACCGTCAGGAGGTGACGGTATAGCCTTGATCCTGTGCGTAGCTGACGATTGCGTCCTGGACCCGGTCGAACGCGTCGGCCAGCGTTCCGTTGCCGCCGATCGCTGCCGCGAACTCGTCCTGGATGTGCGTGTTCACGAAGTCCTGGAACGGCGCGAACTCGAAGCTCGGGTCCACATGGTCCTCGGCTTCCGCGAAGATCTTGTTGACCTGCTGGCCGCCGTAGAAATCGAACTTGTAGTCGAGCACGGCCGGATCGTTCAGCACCTCTTTGACCACCGGGAACAGATATTGCTTCTGGTTCCAGAACTTGGCCGTATCGAGGTTGCCGCCCATCCACATGGCGAACTGGGTCGCCTCCTTAAGATGCGGGGAGGCAGCCATGGTCGCGAAGGTCGAGCCGCCCCAGTTGGAGATGACGTAGTCGCCCTTGTTCCACTGCGGCATCTTTGCCGCGCGCCATTTGCCGACGCTCTGCTTCATGGCCGAGATCATCAGCACCGGGCTCCAGGCGGCGCAGACCCAGCTGGCATATTTGCCGCTGTCGAAGCCGGCGAACCAGTCCGCTGTCCAGGCCGGTGCGGTGTCGACCGCCTTGGCGTCGATCAGCTTCTGCCAGTAGGCGGCCCAGTCCTTGGCGATCTGGTCGTTGATCTTGATGGTGATGTTGGTGCCATCGACATGGAACGGCCGCCAGCCCTTCTGCCAGAGCACGGCCGCCACCCAGCCGGCATCGGCCGAGCCTACGAAGTCGGTGATATACGAGCCGGGGCTGTCCTTGGCGATCTTCATGGCCGCCTCAGCATATTCGTCCCAGGTCTCGGGCGGGGTCAGGTTGGACTTGCTGAATACGTCATCGCGATAGAGCAGCCCCATCGGGCCGGAGTCCCACGGGATGCCATACACCTTGTCGCCGTCCGACACGGATTTCCATGTCCAGTCGACGAACTTGTCCTTGATGTCGTTGGCGCCCGCCTGGCCCATGTCGGCCAGCGCATTGAGCGCCTTGAAGCTCGGGATGGAATTGAATTCCATCTGCGCCACGTCGGGGATGCCGGTGCCCGCCTTGAGCGCGTCGCGCAGCTTCTGGTAGTGCGGCGCGCCCTGCCCGACATTCTGGTAGTTGATCTTGATGTTGGGGTAGGCCTTCATGAAGGCCGCCACCATGTCGGGGTCGCCCGGGGTCCATGCCCAATAGGTGAGTTCCACCGTCTCCTGCGCCGCGGCCCGGCCGCCCAGCGCTCCGAGCGCGGGCAGCGCCGCGGTGGCGGCCGCCCCCTTGAGGAAGCCGCGCCGCCCGAAGGGCCTGCCCGGCCCGCCGTCAAACGTGTTTGCCATTCTGTCCTCCCAACGGGGCGATGCCCCTGTCTGCGGCCGGCGGGAAAGCGCTGCCCGCCCGGCTCCCTCCGGCGCGGCGGCTGTGGCCTCGAACCGGATGCCACAGCCTGCCGTCTCGCCGGTTGCCGACATCAAACATGCGCAAAATTGCTCTGTCAATTGCAATTTGCGCGTCGCGCAATTAAGCTCGAACGCTGTTGCCGGGCCCAAGAGCTTCTGCCAAAGGTCCGGGCGCCATGGTGTCCTCGTCCGCCCAAATGCCTCGCTCGGCCAATCAGCAGGATCTCGCGCGCGCCGCCGGCGTTTCGGTCAGCACCGTCTCGCGCGCCCTCTCCAATGCGCGCGGCATCAGCGCCGAACTCCGGGCCCGGATTGTCAAGCTGGCGCAGGAACTTGGCTACCAGGGCCGGGGCGCGCAGCCCGGCCCCGGCCGCTTCGTGCGGGCCTACGTCACCGCCAACGTCATGTCGGGCGGATTGGTCGCCTTCTACAGCGCCGTCATGGAGGGGATCGCCAAGGCCGCCCGGAGCGCCGGCCTCGAGCTTCAGATCCGCCTGGTGCAGCATCAGCTCGATCCGGCGAGATTGCAGCGCGAGGCCGATGAAATGCCCGCCGACGGCACGCTTCTGGTCGGCATCGACCTCAGCGGGCAGATCGAGGCGATCTTCGGGCCGCAGCGGCCGATGGTGCTGGTCAACACCTTCGACCCCCAGATGCGCTACGATTCCGTCGCGCCCAACAATTTCTACGGCGCCGCCTGGGCGACGCGCCTGCTGCTCGAAGCCGGCCATCGCCATATCCTCCACCTGCGCGACCAGATCCGCTGGACCACCCTGCAGCGCGAGCAGGGCTTCCTCTCGGCCATCGCCGGCGTATCAGGCGCGCATGGCGAGATCCTCGATATCCGGGACGATGGCGATCGGGCCCTGGAAGCGGCCGCTCGGGCAAGAAAGGCCGGAAAGTCGCGCTGGACGGCGGTCTTTTCGGTCCATGACAATGGCGCCATCCGCCTCATCCACGCGCTTGAGAATGTCGGCCTCGCCGTGCCCGGCGACGTCTCGGTGATCGGCTTCGACGACCTGCCTCCGGCCGCCATGATGACGCCGCGGCTGAGCACGATGCGCGTGGATTGCGCTGCCATCGGCCAGCAGGCGATCGCCCTCATGCTGCGCCGGCTCGATGATCCGGGCGCGGCCGTCGTGCAGGTCGAGACGGCGGTGTCGCCGGTGACCGGCGGCACCATTGCGCAAATTTCCTGATTTGCGAAATTTGCCGAAAACGCGTTGAACGTTTGCGGCAGCCATGCGACACCCCGTCGGCGCCACAGCCATGCGGCGCCGCATGAGCGCGGCCGTCCGCGCCACTTGGAGACCTTCGCCGAATGTCCGGCCCCGTTTCTGGCCATCGCCCCTGCCTTGCATTCGCCTTCGACCCCGCGGCCGCCGCCGGCGTCCTGACCCGTCCCTGCCTCGACCGGCTCGCCTCCTGCTGCGACATTGTCGATGAGACCCCGTTGCGCGCCTTCGACGGCGCTGCCGCGCCCGCCATCCTCGCCAGAATCGAAATCCTGCTCACCGGATGGGGCTGCCCTCGCATCGATCTGCAGGTGCTGGCCTCGGCCCCCAGGCTCAGGCTCATCGCGCACTCGGCCGGCAGCATACGCGCCATCGTCGCGCCCGAAGCATTCGAGCGCGGCATCGTGGTCACCAATGCCGCCTCGGCGAACGCTGTCCCCGTCGCCGAGTTCACCCTCGCGGCGATCCTGCTTGCCAACAAGCGCGTGCTGCAGTTTCGCGATCTCTACCGCGATCGCAGGGCGGCGGTGCCCAGGCCCCTCCTCGCCGATCCCGCGATCGGCAATTTCCGCCGCGCCGTCGGCATTGTGGGCGCCTCGCGCATTGGGCGGCGCGTCATTGAGCTGTTGCGGCCGTTCGATCTCGCGGTCGCGCTCTACGATCCGCACGTATCGCCAGCCGAAGCCCTTGCGCTGGGCGTCCGCGCCATGCCGCTGGACGAGCTTCTGGCGGCCTCCGATATCGTCTCCCTGCACGCCCCCTCGCTCGAGACGACCCGCCACATGATCGATGCGCGCCGCCTCGCCCTGATGCGCGATGGCGCCACCCTGATCAACACGGCCCGCGGGGCCCTCGTCGATCAGGAGGCGCTTGAGCGCGAGCTCGTCTCCGGCCGCATCGGCGCCATCATCGATGTCACCGTGCCCGAAGTGCTTCCGGCCTCCTCCCCGCTCTACACGCTGCCCAACGTGTTGCTGACCCCGCATATCGCCGGCGCCCTCGGCAACGAGCGCGAACGGCTCGGACTGCTGGCGGTCGAGGAGATCGAGCGCTTCGTTCGAGGCGAGCCGCTGCGCCATGCGCTCTCGCCCGATACTCTGCATCTGCAGGCCTGAAAGGAGCCGCCATGAAACACGCGCTGATCGTCTGGGGCGGATGGCCCGGTCACGAGCCTCAGGCCAGCGCCGAGGCCGTTGCCGGTTTCCTCCGGCAGGACGGCTTCGCGGTCGATGTCACGCCCGACTATGCCCGCCTCGGCGATGATCGCACGGCCGCCTATGACCTCGTGATCCCCATGATCACCAACGACGAGATCGACCGTGACATCGTGCGGCGCCTGAGCGACGCTGTCCGCGCCGGCGTCGGCCTGGGCGGTCATCACGGGGCGCTTGCAACCTCGTTCCGCCGCGTGGTCGAGTTCCACTATCTCTGCGGGGTCCAGTGGGTTGCCCATCCCGGCAACATCATCGACTTCCACGTCGATATCGTTCGCCCCGACGATCCCATCGTCGCCGGCATCTCGGGCTTCGACTACCGCTCCGAGCAGTACTACCTGCACTACGATCCCTCGATCGAGATCCTTGCCACCACAACCTTCACCGGCCAGTACGACGAGACGACGCGCGGCGTGGTGATGCCCGTCGTCTTCAAGCGCCGCTTCGGCAGGGGTCGCATCTTCTACACCGCGCTCGGCCACGTTCCCGCCGAACTCGCGCATCCCGAAGCGCAGGCGATCCTCCGGCGTGGCCTGAGCTGGGCGGCGCGCTAGCGGCTAGACCGGCTGCAGCATCCCCTTGTCCCTGAGCTCCATGCCGAAGCCCGGTGCATCGGAGAGCTTGATCTTGCCCCCGCTCGGCAGCGGCTCGCCCACGAACAGCTCGCCGAACACCGGCATGATCGACTTGCCGTCCGGGCTCGCCGCCACATATTCGCAGAAGGCCGGCCCGGTCTGGCTGGCGATGAAGTGGTAGGAATAGGGCCCGCTGCCGTGCGGAATGACCGGCACGTCGTAGGCCGCCGCATGCGCCGCGATCCTGAGCAGCTCCGTCATGCCGCCCACCCACATCACGTCGGGCTGCACGATATCGAGCGTGCGCTCTTCGATCAGCCTGCGGAAGCCGTAGCGCGTATATTCGTGCTCGCCCGTGGTCCACTTGACGAACGGACAGGCCCGCCGGATTTCGCGGTATCCCTCGACGTCGTCGGGCGAAAGCACCTCCTCCCACCAGTTGATGTCGAGGTGCTCGGCCGCATGCGCCAGCCGGATCGCGTAGTTGACCGTCAGCGACATGTAGCAGTCGACCATCAGCGGGAACTCGGGCCCGACTGCCTTGCGATGCGCCTCGAGCCAGGCGACATTCTTGCGTAGCCCCTCCTCGCCGTCGAAATGCGACCAGGGCAGCGGCACCTTGGCGCCCCAGAAGCCGAGCGCCTTGATCGCAGCCGGCTCCGGCGTCGTGCAATAGAACGTGATTTCATCCCGGCTCAGGCCGCCTATGAGGTTGTAAACCGGCTCGCCTCGCACCTTTCCGTTCAGATCCC
Source organism: Devosia sp. (assembly GCA_035548755.1). Taxonomy (GTDB): domain Bacteria; phylum Pseudomonadota; class Alphaproteobacteria; order Rhizobiales; family Devosiaceae; genus Devosia_A. The sequence continues at coordinate 19,442 of DASZSH010000018.1, read as the reverse complement.
ACAGCGCCAGATCAACCGCGCTGATTGCCATCACCGGCAGCCCCTTGCGCGAATAGGGCAGCGACGAGCGGTACATCTCGTCCCAGATGCGGTTGAGGTTGCGCGCGTCCTCGCCCACCAGAAACCGGCTGAAATGGTTCTTGATAAGCCAGGCGGCAGGCGCGCCGCCCGACCCGGTGGCGACGCCCGTCGCGCCGCTCTCGGTCTCGATCTCGACCACCAGCGAGCTGAGTACGCCGATGCCCCAGCTCGAGCGCCGCTCGCGATACTTCTCGTAACCCGACATCGGGTTCGAGATCAGGCTGTCCACCAGCCAGTGCTTCGCCTCGCCCGGCTTGAAATAGGTCCCCGCCTTCGCCGACGGCGCCATCGTATAGACGCGGACGTCCCTGATCCGGAAGCTCTTGCTCACTTGAGATAGAACACCCGCTTGAGGGGGATTTGCACCGGCACGTTGTCGGCGTCCGTCGCCATGATGTCCGCCATGTGCGCCCACCACCGCTTCATGATCTCGGTGTCGGGCAGCCTGTCCATCGTGTGGTTGTCGCTCCGGGTCAGAATGCCGAACAGATGGTTGCTCTCGGGGTCGAGCCAGATCGAATAGTCCGATACGCCCGCATCCTTGAGCGCCTTCACCAGCTCGGGGAAAATCTCGTCGTGCCGTTTGCGGTATTCCCGCGCCTGGCCGGGAAACAGGTTCATGCGAAACGCAATCTGTTCGGGCATCTCTACCTCAGGATCGTGGAGCGGCCTTGGACATGGCCTCTATTGTGGTGTCGCGCACATGCTCGAGATGGCGGCGATAGGCGGCGATGGCCGCTGGCGCATCGCCCGCCATCACTGCCTCGGCGACCTCGATGTGCTGCGCGACGCTCTTTTCGATATTGCCCGGCATCGCGCTCGCCACGCGCCGCACGTCGAGACCGATGTCGTACAGCCCCTGCGCCAGGGCGCTCAGAAGCCGGTTGTCCGCAGCGTCGTTGAGCGACTGATGGAATTCGATGTCGAGCAGCCGGAACGCCACCGGATCGTGGTAGAACGCCTTGCCATCGACCGCGTGCTGCATGATGCGCTGCCGCTGCTCGGCCGTCGCCCGCGCCGCGCACAGCCCCACCAGTTCGCAATCCACCACCGCACGCGCCTCGAAATGCTCATCCACGTCGTAGTCGCCCACCGACAGCATGACGTTGAAGGGCGCCACCAGCCGGCTCGGCGACAGGTCGGTCACCGTGTAGCGCCCGCCCTGACGGCTCTCGAGCACCCCCATCAGCGTCAGTGCCTTCAGCGCTTCGCGCAGCGGCGGCCGCGAGATGCCGAAGGCAATGCCCATCTGAGCCTCGGTCGGCAGCCGATCTCCCGACTTGAGGTTTCCCGATTTGATCATCGACAGGATGCGATTTGCCACCTGCTCAGAGATCGATCGCCGTTCCAGGGCTCCGCCGCCGAATTCCGCTTTTGCATGGGGCCGCCGCTGCGCGTCGATCAGCGCCGAGAACGCATCGGGCGCCTCCGTGCCCGCAATCGCCGCCTCGTCTTTGAGCTTCTCGACCACCCCGGTCCCTCACAGGTCCAGCCGGTAGAACCGGATGGCGTTATCGCGATAGATCATGCGCGTCTCCGCCTCGCTGAGGCCCAGATCGGCGAATGCCTCGTCCAGAATCTCCACCCACTCGGGGATGGTCGTGGATTGCAGCAGGATCGGATAGTCGCCCGCATAGATCGTGCGCTCCGGACCAAACGTCTCGAGCGTCGCTTCTATGTATGGTCTGAGGTCCGCCCGCGTCCAGTTCGGGCCCGCATAGGGCGGCAGGTCCGAGAGCTTGATCCACATATTGGGGTAGCGCGCCAGGTCCGCCATGTCGTCCCGGAACTGATTGATCGCCCCCTGCTTGATCCCCGGCTTGCCGCAATGATCAAGAATCATCCGCACTCCCGAGCTGATCTTGGGGACCCATTCGCGGATGATGTCCATCTGCGTGTAGTTGGGGTTGATGTCGAAACTCCAGCCGAACTTTTCGAGCAGGTTCACGCCCTCGATGAAACCCGGCGAAAGCGTCAGCGCCCGCGGGTCCTTGTCGAACTCCATGATCCGCCGGATGCCTCCCACCAGCGGGTGCTTGTCGCGCATCTCGGACAGCATCGGCTCCACGCGCTTGCCCCACTCCAGCGGCGCCATCGGAATGATCCGCCGGATCCGGCTGTCCCGCTTCTGCTCATCCTCGACGAACTCGATCTCCTCGATATATTGCCCGCCGCCTTCCCAGAAGTCGGCGTAGCACTCGAGGAACACCATCGCCTCGACCTCCACCGTCCCGCAGTCGCGATGATAGTCCTCGACATGGTACGGGTGCCCGAACAGCGCGCTCCCTTCGAAAGCCGAATACTTGAGCCGCGTCTGGTCCCAGATGTGCAGATGCGTGTCGATGACGGGGAAATCGGGCATGCCTACCTCGTCAGCCTGAAATTCTTGTCGACCGGCTTGAGCGTCAGGCCGAAGCCGGGCTTGCTGTCGTCGAGATCGACCACGCCGTCCCTGGCTTCCGGTTCGCCGTCGAAGATGTACCAGAAGAGCTCGTTGCCCACTTCGACCGGCACCTTGGGAAAGTACTCCGAGATCGGTGCGGCATAGCTCGACATCGACACGTGGTAGTTGTGCATCTGCCCCGCATGGGGAATGAACAGAACATCGTTCGCTTCGCATAGGTCGGCGATCTTTTTGGCCGCCGTGATGCCGCCAACCCGGTTGACGTCGGGTTGCGCGATGTCGAAGGCCTTGAGATCGAGCGCCTGGCGGAACCCGTGCAGCGTGTACTCGTGCTCGCCGCCCGAGATGGCGATAAGGCCCATTGCCCGAAGCTCGGCGTAGGCGTTGAGGTCGTCGGCGATCACCGGCTCCTCGAGCCAGCGCATGTTGAACGGCTCGAGCAGTCGCAGCATGCGCCGCGTGTATTCGAGGGTCCAGCCCATATAGGCGTCGGCCATGATGTCGACATCGGGGCCCACCGCCTCGCGCGTGGTCCGGATCAAGGCCAGGTTCTGGTTGATGCCTTCGAGCCCGTCCTTGGGTCCCCAGCCAAAGCGGATCTTGACCGCCTTGAACCCCTGCTCCGCATATGCCTTGGCTTCGTTGTAAAGCGACTCCAGGGGCTGCGAATAAAGGCGGCTGGCATAGACTGGAATCTTCTGCTTGGTGCGGCCGCCGATGAGCTTGAACACGGGTTGCTTGAGGATCTTGCCCTTGGCGTCCCACACGGCCAGGTCGATGGCGCTGATCGCCGTCATGCCGATGCCTTTGCGGCCGAAGGGCAGCGTGCGCCGGTACATCGACTGCCAGATATACTCGCTGTCGAGCGGATCGGTTCCGATCAGGAGCGGCTTGAGGTAAGTGTCGATCGTCGTCTTCACCGCGTGCGGCGCAAGCGCCGAGTTGCCGATGCCGATCGTGCCGTCGTCCAGTTCTAGCTCGACCACCAGCCAGCCGAGGAACCGGAAGCCCGAGATCGAGCCGGTGACGTCCGATACCAGGTCGCTCGCTGTCGTGCAGAAGTGGGGCGGCATCGGCGCTACCGGGCCGACCCATTCGTAGATGGTGGTGCGAACGTCCTTGATGCGCGGCATGGCGGTCCTCTCAGGCGGGCAGCGGCCCAAGCTCGGCGGCATAGCGCTTTGCCCAGGCAAGCCCGGTCGGTGTTGCGGTATCGGATGGAATGCGGTTCGTGGAAGGCGCTATGCCGAGCCTCTCGGCGGCGATCAGCTTGCCGTAAAGCAGGAACGTCCCCAGGCCCTGCATGGCGAAGGCGATAGCCGGAAGCAGCTTGCGGTAGAGCCTCTCCGCCAGCCCCTCGTCTCCGGCGCGCATGGCGCGCTCGATGCTGACCTGCAGGTCGATCGTCTCGGTGCCGGGGATCATGCCGTCCACGCCGGCCCGGAGATTGTCGAGCAGCTCGAAACCGGCGCGGCCGTTGAACACGGCCATCCTGCTGCCGACTTCGCCGATGATCCCGGCCACCGTCAGGGCTGTGCTTTCGGCCTTGACCACGCACACATTTGGATGGGCCGCGTTGAGCGCCAGCAGATCCGCAGGCGTCAGTCCGATGCCCAGGAACTCCGGCGCGTTCTGGATGCCCACAGGACAGTCGACCTGCTCGGCGATGGCGCCGAAGAACTCGATGAGATGGGCGCTGCTCGCCGGCGGCCGCGGCGGCTGCAGGATCAGCCAGCTCGCGCCGGCCTCGCGCGCGAACCGCGCGCTCTCGATCATGTCGGGGAGGTTGCCGTCCGCGACCGTCACGGCCACCGGCACGCGCCCGCCCACATCCGCCAGCGTCCACTCCACCAGCGACCGTCGTTCGAGACGGCCAAGCTTGTGCACCTCCGTGCCCAGCCCGAGCACGGCAATTCCCGAAGCGCCGCTCTTGATCGCCGCCTCGACCTGCCGCGCGATGGCGTCGCGTCTCAAACGGCCGGCGTCGTCGAAGAATGCATAGAGCATCGGGTAGGTGCCGCCGATTTCCATGCCGTAACGCTCCCTTGAGGCGTGCCGCCATCTTGTCGCGACGGTTCACGAAGCGTTGTGAGGATGGGGGAGAAGATTCAAACTTGTCAAACTAATTTTTGTCTGACAACTTACACCCAAGCAAGAGAGCGGGCGTCGCCAGTCCGCCGCGCGACCACGGGAGAGCAGCGTGCCCAACACCGCCACCGCCTTGAAGAAGGTCGGCTCGACCAGCCTTAGCCTGCCTGCCATGGGCTTTGGTGCAGCTCATCTGGGCGAACTCTATGCCCGCGTGGACGAGGCCGACTCCCGGGCCACCCTCGAAGCCGCCTGGGCCGCCGGCGTGCGCTACTACGATACCGCTCCCTGGTACGGCCGCGGCCTCAGCGAACATCGGCTCGGCGGGTTCCTGCGCACCAAGCCGCGCGGGGAGTTCAAGCTCACCACCAAGGTCGGCAGGACTCTCCACCGCCCGAAGGACCCGGCGCATTTTGACCGCTCTCCCTGGACGGGCGGTCTCAATTTCGAAGTCAACTTCGACTACAGCTACGATGGCATCATGCGCTCCTACGCGCAGGCCCTGCAGCGCCTCGCCATCGACACCGTCGATGCGCTCGTCATCCACGACCTCGATCGCGGCTTTCACGGCGAACGGCAGGACGGCTACGAGAAGCAGCTGATCGACAGCGGCATGAAGGCCCTCGCCGAACTCAAGAAGTCCGGCGACATCCAGGCCTACGGCATGGGCATCAACAATGACGAAGCGCTCGAGACCATCGCGCAGAAGGTTGATCTCGATTTTTGCCTCGTCGCCATGCCCTATACCCTGCTCGACCAGCGCAGTCTCCACCGCGGCATGGCGAGCCTCGCCCGTCGCGGCGTCTCCGTCATCATCGGCGCGCCGTTCGCCTCGGGCATTCTGGTCACCGGTTCGTCCGGGCCTGCGCACTACGCCTATGGCAAGGCCCCGCCCGAGGTGCAGGCGCGCGTGCGCGGCATAGAGGCTGTCTGCAAGGCGCACGGCGTCGCGCTTCCCGCCGCGGCGCTGCAGTTCGTGCTCGCCCACCCCATCGTCGTTTCCACGATCCCTGGAGCGGCGCGCGCCGCCGAGGTCACGCAGAACGTCGCGCACGTGAACGCCGCAATTCCCGCCGCCTTCTGGTCCGATCTTAAGGCGCAAAAGCTCATCGACCCGGATTCACCGGTCCCGGCTGACAGATAGCATGACCGACGCGTCCGCCCCCGACCTACCGCTCATCTCCGCCCGTGGCATCAGCAAATCGTTTGCCGCCATCGAGGTGCTGCGCGACGTCGACCTCGATCTGAGGCGGGGCGAAATCCATGCACTGCTCGGCGAGAACGGCGCCGGCAAGTCGACCTTCGCCAAGATTCTTGCCGGCGTTCACCGCCCGAGCCGCGGCACCCTCGCCCTCAACGGCGAGCCTGTCGAAATTCACACACCCATAGCGGCGCAACGGCTCGGAATCACCCTGATTCACCAGGAGCCGATCTCCTTTCCGGATCTGTCCGTGGCCGAGAACCTTGTTCTGGGTCGCACGCGGGGCTCGCCTCTGGCGCCTGTGCCATGGATCGAGATGGCCCGCGAGGCCCGGCGGCTGATGGATCTGCTCGGGGTCAAGATCGACGTGAATCGCCCGATGCGCGGCCTCTCGATCGCAGATCAGCAGATGGTCGAGATCGCCCGGGCGCTCGCCTCCGACAGCCGCCTCATCATCATGGACGAGCCGACAGCGCCGCTCACCCCCAAGGAGGTGGAGACCCTTTTCGGCATCGCCCGCCGGCTGCGCAACGAGGGCCGCACCATCGTCTTCATCAGCCACCGGCTCGAGGAAGTGCGCCAGCTCTGCGACCGCGTCACCATCTTCCGCGACGGCAACAAGATCGCCACCGACGACATCGCCAATCTGAGCGACGGCGACATCATCCGCCTGATGATCGGCCGGCCTTTGCGCGAGTACATGAAGAAGCAGGGAACCACCATCGGCGAGGTGGCGCTCAAGGTCGAGCATCTGTCCTCTCCCGGCCTCTTCAGCGACATCAGTTTCGAACTGCGCAAGGGCGAGATCGTCGGCCTCGGCGGCCTCGTGGGCGCCGGCCGCACCGACGTGGCCAGGGCGATCTTCGGGGTCGCGCCCGCCCAGAGCGGAACCATCACGATCGACGGCAAGGCCGTGACCATCGCAAGCCCCTCGCAGGCAATCGGCCTCGGTCTCGCTTACGTATCGGAAGATCGCGCCATCTCAGGCATCTTCCGCACCCTCTCGGTGGAGGAGAACATCACGGCTGCCGTCCCGCGGCAGATCGCCCCGCAGGGCGTGATCCGCCGGGCGATCGCGCGCACGCTCGCCTCGGACTCCGTGCGCAAGCTGCGCATTCGTCTCGCCTCCCTTCGCCAGCCGATCGGCGAGCTGTCCGGCGGCAACCAGCAGAAGGCGATTCTCGCGCGCTGGCTGCTGACCGATCCCAGCGTGCTCATCCTCGACGAGCCGACCCGCGGCATAGATATCGGCGTCAAGGCCGAATTCTATGAGATGATCGGGGACCTGGCCGCAGGCGGCCATGCCATTTTGCTGATTTCCTCCGAGCTCCCCGAGCTTCTGGCCCTGTGCGACCGCGTGCTGGTGATGTCCGAAGGCCGGCTGACGGCCGACATCCCTCGCGCCGAGGCGACGCAGGAATCAATCATGCGGGCCGCTGTCCCCCGCAGCAGCAAGACCGCGGTGGCGGCATGAACGCGTTGAGGGCAATCCTGCTTCGCCGCGAGATGGGCATCTTCGTGGCCATCATCGTGTTCTGCGCTATTGTCGGCATCCTGAAGCCGCGCTTCCTGGAACTCGACAATCTCCGGGTCATCCTGCTGCTCGTGCCTTTGATCATGATTGCCGCCATGGGCGAGATGCTCGTGGTGATCGCGCGCCACGTCGATCTCTCGGTCGGCTCGACCCTCGGCTTTGCCGCCATGATGACGGCCCTGATGTTCAAGCTCCACCCCGAAATCCCGTTCTACCTGGGCTTCCCCGTCGCCATCGGCATCGGCGCCGTGCTTGGTCTGATCAACGGCATCACCGTGATCGTCTTCCGCCTGCCCGCCATCATCGTGACGCTGGGCACGCTCTATCTCTATCGCGGCCTCACCTTCATCGCCTCGGGAGCAAGGCAGATCGACCGCCAGTTCATACCCAGCCCGCTCAAGGCCATGTCGGCCAATTCGCCCAGCTACTGGCTGCCCTGGATCGTGATCATCGCCGTGGTTGTCGTCCTGCTGGCCTACTGGTTCGCCAACCACACCCGCCTCGGCCGGCAGGTTTATGCCCTGGGCTCGAATCCGGCGGCGGCGCCGCTGCGCGGCATCCCGGTGACTGCGGTGACTCTCGCCGTGTTCGCCATCTCGGGCGCGCTCGCCGGTCTCGCCGGCATCCTCTACGCCAGCCGCTGGGGCTTCGTGAATCCGTCCAACACCGGCTGGGGTTTCGAGTTCCAGGTGATCGCCGCCGTCGTCATCGGCGGCGTGTCCATCAATGGCGGCGTAGGCTCCGTTCTGGGCGTAGTCCTGGGCGTTCTGCTGCTCGGCTGCGTGTCGGCCGCGCTGCCTCTCTTGGGCATCCCTGGCACTGTGCAAAGCGCCATCTTCGGCCTGGTCATCATCGTGGCCCTGGTCATCGACCAGACCGTCCGCGAACGGGGCGTCCAGGCTCTGACCACCACGCGGGGAGCGCGTGCATGACGACCGAGCCCGCTCTCCAGCCCGCAGTTCAGACGGCCAACCCGCTCGATGCGGCCCCCGCTCGCCCGCTCTGGCAGGTCGTGCTGATCCGGCCGGTAATGATGACGGTCGTGCTGCTCATTCTCGAGCCGATCGTCGCCAGCATCTTCTGGCCGCAGTCGCTCGATCTGGGCTACGTGCTGAGCACCTTCACCCTCACTGCCCCGCTGGCTCTCATGGCGCTGGTGCTCACGCTCGTGATCATCGCGGGCGAGATCGACCTCTCGCCCGCCTCGAGCATGGCGCTCACCGCCTGCGTCTTCGCCGCCGTGCTGCAGGCCGGCGTGCCCTTCCCGCTGGCGGTTCTGATCTGCGTCGGCTTGGGCTTCGTGCTCGGCCTGTTCAACGCCTTTCTCGTGGTCTATCTGCGCCTGCCCTCGCTGATCGCCACCATCGGCACGCTGACCTTCTATCGCGGCCTCGCCCAGGTGCTTGCCGGCGACAACTCCATCAAGTTCCCCGATTGGTATATGGGCCTCAACCTGGTGACCGTTCTGGGCATCCCCGTGCCCGACCTGATCGTGACCCTGGCGGCGATCCTGCTGGCGCTTCTGCTCAGCGCCACCATCTTCGGCCGGCAGATCTACCAGACCGGCACCAGCGAGGTGGCCGCGCAGCACGCCGGCATCCGCACCCGGCTCATCAAGACCACGCTCTTTGTCACGCTCGGTGTCGTGAGCGCCCTCGCCGGCATGATGTTCACCTCGCAGTTGGGCACCGTCCGCTACGATCTCGGTCTGGGCGGCGAGCTGCAGATGGTGCTGATGGCCATGCTGGGCGGCACCTACATCTTCGGCGGCCGCGGCTCGATCCTGGGCACGTTCCTGGCCGCCTGGCTGCTCTCGATCATGACCAACGCCATGAATACGGCGAGCTGGCTGCCGGCCACGCAGTTCTGCCTGCTCGGCGTGCTGCTCATCGTCTCCATCATCGCCACCAATTTCATCTATTCCCGCACCCAGAGGTAGCGGGCGTATCCGCCGGCCAACCGGCATCAACAGGAGGAAGCAAGTGCTTAAACGTCACCTACTCGCCGGCATGGCCGCTCTCGGCCTCGCCGCGACTTTCGCGACCGGCGCTCTCGCCGCGCACGACTTCAAGATCGTCTATATCGGCAAGAACACCGGCAACCCGTACTTCGATTCGATCACCGGCGGCTTCCAGGATGCCTGCAAGCAGATCGGCTGCCAGTTCGAGTTCGTCGCGCCGGCGACCGCCGAGGCGACCTCGCAGATTCCTTTGATCGACGCGCAGGTCCAGAAGGGCGTCAATGTCATCGCCATCGCGCCCAACAGCCCCGACGCCATGAACCAGGCGCTCGATGCTGCCCGCGCCAAGGGCATTCTCGTGCTCGCCGTCAACGGCGATCTGGTGGGCAATGAGAGCCATCGCGACGCCAACATCCTGCCGGTCGATTTCACCAAGACCGGTCCGAACCAGGTCGAGCTCATGGGCTCGCTGATCGGCTATAAGGGCGATATCGCCATCCTCTCGGCCACCACCGAGGCGCCCGACCAGAACACATGGATCGCGGCCATGAAGAAGACTCTCGCCGAGGACGCCAAGTACAAGGATATGCACCTGGTGGCGACCGTCTATGGCGACGACCAGCCGGAGAAGTCGACCACCGAGATGGAAGGCCTGCTCTCCAACTACCCCAATCTCGTAGGCGTCATCGCCCCGACCACGGTCGGCGTCGCGGCGGCCGCCCAGGTCGTGCAGCAGCGCGGTATCGCCGACAAGGTCCACGTGACCGGTCTCGGCCTGCCCAGCGAAATGCGCGACTTCATCAAGGATGGCACCGTGAAAGCCTTCCAGCTCTGGTCGCCCTACAATGAGGGCTGGCTCGCCGCCTACTTCGCCGATGGCGTCCTCAACGGCACCATCAAGAACGAAGTCGGCCAGAAGTTCGACGTGCCCAACCTCGGCAGCATCACCATCGGCGACAAGAACGTGATGAACACGCAGGCCGAGCTCACCACTTTCGATGCCAGCAACATCGACAACTTCAACTTCTGATCGCGATTGACCAGAGCGGGGCGCCGGTTCAAACCACCGGCGCCCCTTCCCGTTTCCTGACCGGACCTGCCTCACATGAACAATTACGATCTCAACGGCCGCATCGCCATCGTCACCGGCGCCGGCCAGGGAATCGGCCTCACCGTCGCCGAGCGCATGCTTGCAAGCGGCGCCTCGGTGAGCGTGTGGGACATCGACCAGAAGCTGCTTGATGCCCTCGAAGCCAGGCACGGAAAGTCGGGCAAACTGCAGACCCTCAACGCCAACATCGGCATGCTCGATTCCGTCGAAACCGCAACGCGCGCGGTGCTCGACCGCTTCGGCAAGATCGACATCCTCGTCAACAACGCCGCCATCGTCGGCCCCAACGCCAACACCTGGGAATATCCCCCCGACGCCTTCGCCCAGGTCGTCCATGTCGGGCTCGTTGGCACGTTTTACGTGTGCCGTGCCGTCGTGCCGCACATGATCGAGAAGAACTACGGCCGCATCGTCAATCTGGCCTCCGTCGCCGGCAAGGAAGGCAACCCCGGCGCCCCCGCCTACTCCTCGACCAAGGCGGGCGTGATCGCGCTCACCAAGTCGCTGGGCAAGGAGCTCGCCAAATACAATATCGGCGTCAACTGCGTGACGCCCGCCGTCGCCAAGACCACGATGGCCATGAGCCAGGACCCCGAATTTTTGAAAATGATCCTGAGCAAGATTCCGCGTGGCCGCATGCTCGAATTGAGCGAAGCCGCCTCGATGATCACCTGGCTGGCGAGCGAAGAGAACTCCTTTACAACGGGGGCCGTTTTCGACCTGAGCGGCGGACGCGCGACCTACTGACAGCCCTCGCCCCGCCTCGTTGCGCGAGACGCGGCGCCGGGTAAGGGCCTAAAGGCTGAACGCCCGGAAGTGCTTGCTGAGCTTGAGCGTCTGCGCCTGGTAGTTGCTGCCCAGCCCCGATCCATAGAGGCGGTCCGGCGGCTCGCTCAGCTTCTCGTAGATCAGCCGCCCGATCGTCTGGCCGTGTCCGAGCAGGAACGGCACCTCGCGGCTGCGTACTTCGAGCACCGCCCGGCTGCCGCTGCCGCCTGCCTCTGAATGCCCGAAGCCGGGATCGAAGAACCCCGCATAGTGGACGCGGAACTCGCCCACCAGCGGGTCGAACGGCACCATCTCGGCGGCATAGGCTGGCGGCACATGCACGCTCTCGCGGCTCACAAGGATGTAGAACTCGTCCGGATCGAGGATGAACTCGTCGCTGCCCCGGTTGATGAGCGGCTCCCAGTAGTCGAGCACATCCAGCGCGTCCTTGATGTCCATGTCGATTACCGGCGTGTGCCGTTTCGAACGGAAGCCGATGAGCCCGCTCCGCCCCTCGCCCTTGAGATCGATCGAAAGCGCCACGCCCTCGCCGACCTCTTCGTTGGCGTCATAGACCAGCGTTTCACGCAAATGCAGCGCCCGGTGCTGCTCGAAGCTGAGCCGCGTACTGCCCACCCGGAAGCGCATCTGGCTGAGCCGCGACCCTGTGCGCACGCGCACCGGAAACGTCCGCGGCGAGATTTCGAGGTAGAGCGGCCCCTGGTAGCCCGCCGGAAGCGTGTCGAACCCCCGCGCCCGGTCGCCGATGACACGCGTGAACACATCGAGACGCCCGGTCGAGCTTTTCGGGTTCGCCCCCGCGCTCACCTCGCGTGGCAGCGCCAGCTCTTCGAGCAGCGGCACCAGATACACGCAGCCGCGCTCGAGCACGGCCCCCTGAGCAAGATCGAGCCGATGCAGCTCGAGGCTGCGGATGCGCTCGGCCACCGTCTGTTCCGGTCCGGGAAGGAAGCTCGAGCGCACTCGGTAGGCCACGGCCCCCAGCCTCAGATCGAGGCTCGCCGGCTGCACCTGATCGGCATCGAACGCCGGCGCCACGATCCCGCCCCGTTCCCTCAGCCGCTCGATGTAGCGCGCCGGGAAAACGCCCTGTGCCCAGTGGTGTTCTGCCAAAATGCCCTCCCCGCCCCTCATACCGAGTCCCCCATCGGGTGTCATCCCGCATCTGGGATCGGTAAGGCCACGCCTGCCCCGCCCGCCCACGGGGTTCCTCCGTCGGCTCCTTGCCGACGCGTCCCCCCGGTCCCGAGGACTTGTCGAAGCGGTTGACGTCTGCCCCCGCGCGCACTAAAGCGCACCACAGTGGTGATTTGGCCGGTCTGATTGCAGCCACTCTAAACAACTTGCTAAAGGGACCCGTGCTCGAACCGGCCGCCATCGCGTGCCGGTTTTGTTTTGGAGCCTTCAATGCCGAACCCGAAGAACCCCCTCAGCGACCCCAGCAAGTGGGCGCCCGAAACCCGGCTCGTTCATGGCGGCACGCAGCGCTCCCGCTTCAACGAGACCTCCGAGGCGATCTTCCTCAACTCGGGCTATGCCTATCCAAGCTCTCAGCACGCCGAGGATATCTTCACGCACGCCATCGAAGGCCACAACTACTCGCGCTTCGCCAATCCCACCCTCGACATGTTCCAGGACCGCATGGCGCTGCTCGAAGGCGCCGAGGCGGCGCGCGCCTTCTCGACCGGCATGGCAGCGGTCACCAACGCGGTGATGAGCCAGGTGCGCGCCGGCGATCACATCGTCGCCGCGCGGGCGCTGTTCGGCGGCTGCCGCTACGTCGTCGAAGACCTGATGCCGCGCTTTGGCGTGCCTTCGACCCTCGTCGATGGTCGCGACCCGGAGAATTTCGCGCGCGCCATGCGGCCCAACACCAGGCTCGTTTTCCTCGAGACGCCCACCAATCCCACGATCGAGCTGGTCGATATCGCGGCAGTCGCGAAAATCGCCAGGGCGAACGGGGCAAAACTCGTTGTCGACAACGTCTTTGCCACGCCCCTCTTCCAGCACCCGCTCGAGCTGGGCGCCGACCTTGTCACCTACTCGGCCACCAAGCATATCGACGGCCAGGGCCGCACCCTTGGCGGCGTCGTCCTGGGAAGCAGGGAGCTGATCGAGGGCGACGTCCATATGCTGCTGCGCCAGACCGGGCCGTCGCTTTCCCCCTTCAACGCCTGGATACTCCTCAAGGGCCTCGAGACGCTGCCCCTGCGCGTCGCCCGCATGACCGAGAGCGCCGCCCGCATCGCCGATTTCCTCGCCGGCCATCCCAAAATCGCGCGCATCGCCTATCCGCACCATCCGAGCCACCCGCAATACGAGCTTGCCCGGCGTCAGATGCAGAGCGGCTCGACCCTTGTCGCTCTCGAGGTCAAGGGCGGCCGCGAAGCGGCCTTCCGGTTCTGCGATGCGCTCGGCGTGATCCTGATCTCGAACAATCTGGGCGACGCCAAGTCGCTCATCACCCACCCGGCGACCACCACGCACCAGCGCTTCACCGAAGAGGTCCGGCAGGAGGCCGGGATCACCCAGGGCCTGCTGCGCCTAAGCGTGGGTCTCGAAAACGCCGACGACCTGATCAAGGACCTGGAATACGGCCTCGACCAGATCTGAGCCGGCGCTCCGCCGGGCACGGGATCTCCGTCCGGTCGCGGGAACGCCATTGCTGCCCGATCGGGGGCCTTGGTGCCGTCCTTCACCATACCCCTGGCACCCAGCGCCATTTCACGCGCCGGGTATAGTCCGCATAGCCCGGCAGTCCCTCGCGTAGCGTCCCCTCCTCGAGCGGCGTGCGGGCGGCCAGCGCGACGACCACCACCATCGCCGGGATCAGGGCCCACCACGAGCCCAGCATCAGCGGCACGCTCAGGGCGAGCAGCGAGCCCGAGATGTAGCCGGGGTGCCGCACGATGGCGTAAGGGCCCGTATCGATCACCGTCTGCCCCCGATCCTCCTGAATGCGCACGCCCGGCTCGAAGTGCCGGTTCTCCGATTGCGCCCACACTTGCACCGCAAAGCTGAGCATGAACAGCACGTAGCCCAACCCGATGATCCAGCCCGCCATCGCCGACCAGCCGAACCGGACATCGAACCCCGCCACCGGAAACATCAGCACGAAGCCGACAAACACCGCGATCACGAAGTAATAGTCCCAGCTCTTGGTGCCCGGCTGCACCCGCGAGCGGGCCACGAACAGCTCCGGATTGCGCCGCCAGATGACGGCGATCGAAACCAGGATCACCGCCACGAAGCTGACCATGAACCACCAGCCCGTCCCCCACCCGATCGTTCCGGCCGGCACGAACAGCAGCAGTCCCAGCACCACGATGGTGATTGCGAGGGCGACCAGTCCCTGTCTGAGGGCATTCAGCTGCCTGGCGCTGTCGTTGGTCATGGCGCACTCCTCCGCTGCGGCCGGCCCGGCAAGTCTATACCCCGCCGGCCGGCGGGCGGAACCCTACTCGGCCGGAGCTGCGATCAGTGCCGTATTGGCGCGCGTCAGCTCGTTCTCGAGCCGCTCTGCCTCGTGCGCCTTGGGTTTGGAGAATCGCGCCAGCAGCAGATAGGCGACCGGCGTGAGGAACAGGGTCGATACCGCCGCGAATCCGAGCCCGCCCACGATGATCCAGCCCAGCGCCTGCCGCGCCTCGGCGCCGGCGCCCGTCGAGATCACCAGCGGCACGCCGCCCAGCACCGTGGCGATCATCGTCATCAGCACCGGCCTCAGGCGGATATTGGCGCTCTCCTCGATCGCCTCGCGCACGCTCAGGCCCCGGTCGCGCAGCTGGTTGGCGAACTCCACGATCAGAATCCCGTTCTTGGCCATGATGCCCACCACCATGATCAGCCCGATCTGCGAGTAGACATTGAGGCTGCCGCCGGTGACCAGCACGGCATAGACAGCGCAGGCGAGCCCGAACGGCACCGTCACCATCACGATCACCGCCGAATAGACGCTCTCGAACTGCGCTGAGAGCACCAGCAGGATGACTAGCACCGCAAAGCCGAAGGTGATGGCCAGGCCATAATTGGAATCCCCGATCGTCTTGGCTTCGGCGAGGGGCAGGATGGTGTCGCCCTTGGGTAGCATGGGCGCGGCGATCTGCAGCACCCGCTGATAGGCATCGCCCAGCGCATAGCCGCCATCGAGGCTGGCGCTCACCGACACGTCACGCCGCTGCTGCTCGCGCGTCAGCTGCGGCGCGATCGGGGCCTCCTTGAGCGTGGCGATCGACGACATCGGCACATACTTGCCGTCCTGCGTCTTGAGGAAGATGTTCTCGAGATCCCCCGGATCGTTGACCGGCGAGGTCGTCGAGAGCATCCGCACCGGATAGGCCTCATCGCCCACGAACACCTGCCCCACCGAAGCGCCGTCGATCATCGATTGCATCGTGGTGCCGAGCCCGTTGATGTCGATGCCCAGCGCCGCCGCCTTGTCGCGGTCGATGCTGAGCGTCAGCTCGGGCGTCGTGGCCGAATAGTTGACCGTCACGCGTCCGAAGCGCGGGTCCTTGCTCATCTCGTCGGCGATCTTCTGCGCCGTCGCGGCCAATTCGCCATAATCGTTGCCGGCCACCGCGAACTGTAGCCCGTTGCCGCCCCCGCGTATCCCCAGGCTGTTGGATTGCGCCAGGAATGTGCGCACGCCCGGCACGAACTGCAGCAGTTGGTTCACCTGCGCCGCGATCTGCTGCTGGCTGCGCACCCGCTGCTCCCACGGCGCCAGCGTCAGCGTGATGAAGCCGCTCGAGGTGTTGGAGCCGAACCCGGACACGGAAAAGATCGATTTGACCTCGCCCGATTTGACCAGCGGCTGCACCAGGTCCTCGATCTTCTGCATCTGCGTCTGCGTGAAGTCGAGGCTGACCGTCGGCGGCGCCGAGACGCGGATCGAAATCGCCGCGCGATCCTCGGGCGGCGTCAGCTCCTGCCGGATCGAGCCGAACACGAACACCGCCGAACCGGCAAACAGCACTGCGATCACGATCACCACAAGCGGCGTGTCGAGGCAGAAATGCAGGATCCGGCGGTAGAGTCCGGCGAAGAACCGGCCGATCCGTCCCACTGTGCCGGCGATGGGGTGGCGGTGCAGGTCGTGGTCGTGCTCCTTGAGGAAGCGCGAGGCGAGCATCGGCCCCAGGCTCAGCGCTACCGCGCAGGAGAGCGCCACGCAGATCGCGAGCGTGAACCCGAACTCGCGGAACAGCCGCCCCGTCTGGCCGGGCAGGAACGAGATCGGCACGAACACCGCGATCAGCGTCAGGCTGGTCGCGATCACGGCGAAAAACACCTCCTGCGTGCCCAGCACCGCTGCGGCGCGCGGTCCGGCGCCCAGGCCGCGCCGCCGCACGATATTCTCGAGCACCACGATGGAATCGTCGACCACCAGCCCGGTCGCCAGCACGATGGCGAGCAGCGTCAGGATGTTGATCGAAAAACCCGCAAGATAGATGCCCGCGATCGAGCCGATCAGGGCCACTGGCATCGAGATCGCCGGCACCAGCGTTGCGCGCCAGTCCATCAGGAACACGAAGATCACCGCGATGACGATGACCACCGCAAGCCCAAGCGAACGCTCCACCTCGTGCAGCGCCCCCGAGATGAAGATCGAGTCGTCGCTCGATACCTTGATCGAAACGTCCTTGGGCAGAGTGGCCTGCAGTTGCGCCACCGCCTTGTAGACGCCCTCGGAGATCTGCACGGTATTCGATTGCGCAGCGCGGATGATGCCGATGCCGATCCCCGATTTCCCGTCCGAGTGCAGCCCGCTCGATGAATTGGCCGGACCGAACAATACGGTGGCGACGTCGCCCAGCCGCGTCTTGCCGTTGATGATGATGTTCTCGAAGTCCTGCGGCGTCTTCACGTCGGCCGTCGCGCGCACCGAGATGTTCTGGTTGGCCCCGTTGAGCGTGCCGGCAGCCGTGTCGAAGGCGATCGAGCCGAGCGCGGTCTCGATGTTGCCCACCGTCAACCCCACAGCCGCCAGCTTGTTGGGGTCGACGTCGATGGTGAAGACCTTGGCCTGCTCACCATAGATCTGCAGGTCGGCCACCCCCGGCACCGCCGCGAGCGCCTTCGAGATTTGGTTGTCGACGAGGTTGGTGAGGTCGTCGCGGCTCATGGTCGGCGAGGTCACCGACAGCTGCATGATCGCCTGCGCGTCGGAATCCGCCTTGACGATTGTCGGCGCGTCCACGCCGTCGGGGAAGCGGTTGGTGAGCCGCGCCGTCGCGTCGCGCACGTCCGAGGTGGCGTTGTCGAGATTGGTGCCGTCCGCGAAGGTCAGCGTCACCCGGCTGCGCCCGTAGGACGAGGTTGAGGAGATCCCCGTCACCCCCTGCACGCGCGCCACCGCTCCCTCGATCGTGGAGGTGATTTCGCGGTCGACCGCATCGGCCGAGGCCCCGTCCCAGCTCGTGTTGATGCTGAGCACGGGCTGGTCGACCTGCGGCAGCTCTCGCACCTCCACTCCAAGGAACGCGGCAAGCCCGCCCACCACGATCAGCGCATTGATCACCACCGCCAGCACCGGCCGGCGCACGAAGAGTCCGGCGATGCGAGCTCCCTGCTGGTTCTGCGCTTCGATGCTCATGGCTGCCTCAGCCGCCCGTCGCGCTGCCCGGCGCCGCTGGCGCTGGCGAGCCGCCCGATGGCTGCGGGGCATCGAGCAGCCGGACCGCGGCGCCTTCGCTGAGCTGCAGCACCCCCTGCGTCACGATCGGGTCGCCCTGCTTGAGGTCGCCTTTGACCAATACGCCGTCGGAGTTGCGCTGCACTATCTCGACCATCGTCTTGTGCGCCTTGGCGTCGGCGATTTTCCACACATAGGCGCCGTCGTTCGACCACTGGATCGAGAGCGGATCGACCGAAGGGAACGTCTCGCCCGTAAATGCCATGTCGACCGTGAACGACATGCCCGGCCGGATCGAGCCGTCGGGGTTGGGCAGCGTCGCCTGCACCTGGAGCGTCCGGCTCTCGGGATCGACCTTGTTGTCGACCGCCGTGATCTCGCCGTTGAAGCTTCGTCCGGGCAGCGCCGATGAACTGGCCGTCACAGCCATGCCGGTTTTCATCTGACTGGAATAGCGTTCTGGCACCCAGAAATTGATGAGGATTTGCGAAGCGTCCTCCACCGTCGTCACGACCGTCTGGGCCGTGATGACGTTGCCCGGCGAAACCTGGATCAGTCCCACCGTGCCCGCCACTGGCGTCGTGATCGTGCGCTGGTCCAGCGCAAGCTTGGCGTCGTTGAGCGCCAGCTGCGCCTGCGAGGCCGCCAGTTGCGCGGCCGCGACCTGCGCGTCCGAGATATTGCTGGATTTGCCGAGGCTCTGCGCCCGGGCGAGGGCCGCATCGGCATCCTGCTTGGCCAGCTGCGCCTTGTCGTAGGCGATCTGTTGGCTGCCGCTATCGAGCGTCGCCAGCCGGTCGCCCGCCTTCACCGCGTCGCCCGGCTTCACGTCCACGCTCATCAGCGTGCCCCCCGATGGCGCCGTGACCGTCACCGAGTGCACCGCCACGCCCTCCCCGATCGCTGTCAGCTTGTTGTTGATGGTGCCGATGGCCACTGGCGCGGCGACGACCACCGCCGCGCGGTTGCCTGCCAGGCCGCCGCCCGGCCGTCCGGCCCCGCCGCCTTGTCCCTGTCGCGGGCCGCCGCCTTGCGCCTGTGCGGTCTGGCTCCCGCCCTGGCCCTGGCGCTGTCCCTGCCCCTGCTGCGCCGGGGCTGCGCCCTCGTCCGCCCCGCCGGTCAGAAGCGGGAGCGAAACGCCGGTCCGGCTCACCAGCGCGTTGGCCGCGGGATTGAACAGCGCCGCGATGGCGAGCGCGATCACGATGACGATGAGCGACAGGACAATCTGCAACCAGAGCGGCGCGCCCCTGCGCGCCGGTTTGCTCGTGCCGGCCTCGGTCACGGGCGTCGCCCGTGACACGTCGATCTTGTCCTGTTCCAAAGTCCTGTCCGCTCCGAGCCCAGGGAAACCTAGGGCGAACAGGAGGTTTGGACAAATGAAAGAAGTGTAAGGTCAGCAGGCTCGCGCGCTTGTGATCGCGGCTTGGTTAATGCCGCTGCGATCGGCCCGGCAGGTCGCGCCCCTCAGTGCTGCGTCTCGTCGAACTCGTGCGGCTTGAAGTGATAGTCCGCCGAGCAGAACTCGCACACGACCTCGATTTCGCCGTTGACCACCATCTCGGCGCGTTCCTCGGCAGTGAAATTCTCGCGCAGCATCACCTCGATCCGCTCAGCCGAGCAGGTGCAGCGCTCTT
>DASZSH010000017.1:0-6667 GCA_035548755.1 Devosia sp. | reverse complement strand
GCTCACTGACGGCGAACAGACGATTTTCCTCAAGGACTATGCGCCGACGCCCTACACGATCGGCAAGGTCGAACTCGATATCTCCATTGCCCCGGGTACCGCGCGCGTCCGGGCCCTGCTCGGCATATCGCCGCGGCCAGGCACCCCTCCGGGCACGCCGCTTGTGCTGGATGGCGACGGCCTCAAGCTCGTCAGCGTTGCGATCGATGGGTCGCCGTTGCCGCTTACCGCTTACGAGGCGACGCCGTCTGGTCTGGTAATCAGCGAACCGCCAGCGCGGAGTTTCGCGCTCGAAACCGAGGTGATGATCGAGCCCGAAAAGAACCTCAAGCTCATGGGTCTTTACCGGTCCAATGGCACCTGGTGCACCCAGTGCGAGCCGGAGGGCTTCCGCCGGATCACCTACTACTACGACCGGCCGGACGTCCTCGCTCCGTTCCGGACCACCATCACGGCCGACAAGACCCTGGCGCCGGTCCTGCTGGCGAACGGCAATCCCGTCGAGACCGGCGAGATCGACGGCGGGCTTCACTACGCCATCTGGGACGATCCGTTTCCAAAGCCCTCCTACCTGTTCGCCATGGTCGCGGGCGACCTCGGTTCGATCCACGACAGCTTCACCACCATGAGCGGCCGCGTCGTACAGCTTGGCGTCTATTGCACGCCGGGCAAGGAGGACGAATGCCGCTTCGCCATGGATTCGCTCAAGCGGTCGATGACGTGGGACGAACGGCGCTTCGGCCGCGAATACGATCTTGACGTGTTCAACATCGTCGCCGTGTCCGATTTCAATTTCGGGGCGATGGAGAACAAGGGACTTAACATCTTCAACGACAAGCTCGTTTTCGTGAAGCCCGAGACAGCCACCGACGAGGACTACTACAGTGTGGAGCGCGTGATCGCGCACGAATACTTCCACAACTGGACCGGCGACCGCATTACCTGCCGCGACTGGTTCCAGCTCTGTCTCAAGGAGGGGCTGACCGTCTATCGCGATCAGGAGTTCACCTCCGACGAGCGCTCGCGGGCGGTCAAGCGCATCCACGATGTGCGCACGCTCAGGGCGACGCAGTTCGTCGAGGACTCCGGGCCCCTCGCTCATCCGCCGCGGCCGGACCGCTATAAGGAGATCAACAACTTCTACACCACCACGGTCTACGAGAAGGGGGCCGAGGTGGTGCGCATGCTCGCCACGATTCTCGGACCGGCCGGGTTCCGCCGCGGCATGGATCTCTACTTCGAGCGGCATGACGGCGAGGCGACGACGATCGAGGCCTTCGTCAAGGTGTTCGAGGATGCCAACGGGGTTGACCTCAGCCAGTTCCAGACCTGGTACACGCAGGCCGGCACGCCCGAGGTGACGGTTTCCGACAGCTATGACGCCGCTTCGCAGACCTATCGGCTGACCCTGACGCAGAAGACTGCGCCGACGCCGAACCAGCCTGAAAAGCAGCCCCTGGTCATCCCGGTGAAGTTCGGGCTGGTCGGCCCGAACGGCGCGCCCTTGAGCTGGACCTCGGCCAGCGGCGACGTTCGCGATGATCTGCTGATCCTCTCGGGCCAGAGTGCCACCTATGAATTCAAAGGCGTCTCCAGCCGGCCTGTGCCATCGCTCTTTCGCGAATTTTCGGCGCCGGTGAAGGTCACTTCGAGCCTCACGCAGGCAGACCAGCTCTTCCTTGCGCGGCACGACAGCGATCCGTTCAACCGCTGGCAGTCGCTGCAGGATGTGGCCATGGCTCTGCTGGTGGGCGCGGTGCGCGGTACGCCCTGGAACGAGGCCGATGTGACGGCGCTGGCCGATGCGCTGGGCGATACTCTCGTTGCGCCGTCGCTGGATCCGGCGTTCAAGGCGCTGGCATTGCTGCTGCCCTCGGAATCGCTGATCGCGCGCACCATCGGCAGCGATGTCGATCCCGAGCGCATCCGCGCGGTTCGGCTGGAGCTCCTGCGCCTGGTCGCGGGCAGGCTCGCGCGCGTGCTCGAGGAGGCCTATCGCGACAACGAGGTCACGGCCCCCTATTCCACCGACATGGCGCAGTCCGGCCGGCGCTCGCTCAGGAACGGCGCTCTGGCGCTCATGGTCATTGGCGGCACCGGCGCGCACCTTGCCCGCGAGCAGTATGACCGGGCCACCAACATGACCGACCGTTATGCCGCACTCTCCGCCTCGGTCCTGGGATGGACGGCCGATGCGGAAGCCATGCTGGGCAACTTCCGCACCATGTTCACCGCCGACCCGCTGGTGTTCGACAAGTGGCTCGCGCTCAACGCCATGGCGCCCGAACCGGACGCGGTGCAGCGGGTCTCGGCGATCCTCAGCGACCCGGCCTTTCCGCGAAACAACCCCAATCGGCTGCGCGCTCTGGTGGGCACATTCGCGCTCAACAATCCGGTGCAGTTCGCCCGACCGGACGGCGCCGGCTTCCGCTTTGTCAGCGAATTCGTGGCCGACGTCGACAGGCGCAATCCCCAGGTCGCAGCGCGCGTGCTCACCGCGTTCCGCGTGTGGCGCAGTTTCGAGCCGGTGCGCCGCGGCGCGGCCGAGGCGGCTCTCATGGCCCTACGCGATGCCGGGGGGCTCAGCCGGAACACCTCGGATATTCTCGAGCGCACGCTCGCTGGTTAATGAACCGCTAACGTAGAAGAATTTTTCTTCGCGGTCTAAGTGACTCAGCGGACTCGCAAATCCGCGTTGCCGGAGGGGCGGTGCGGCCCGCCCCTCTGGACAGGCGCAAAGCGCTGATTCAGATTGCAAATCAGGGCGTGGCGTAGACCTGACTTTTCGCGATCAGCGGGGCATTGCATGCAGTCGGCGGAGGCATCCGGCGTCGGGGCAAGGGAGGTGGATTCGCGTTCCATCCCGCTGCGCCTCCGCAGTTTCGTCCCCAGCCTTGCGCTGTCGATCTCCCCGCTGAGCTATGCTCTCGCGTTCGTGGCGCTGCTGAGCGCGA
The DNA here is from genome assembly GCA_035548755.1 of Devosia sp. Classification (GTDB taxonomy): domain Bacteria; phylum Pseudomonadota; class Alphaproteobacteria; order Rhizobiales; family Devosiaceae; genus Devosia_A. The sequence continues at coordinate 3,713 of DASZSH010000017.1, read as the reverse complement.
CGCTGTTCGTGCTTCTCGATACCGCCCGCGCATTCGAAGCGCAGCGCCAGAGGCAGGCCCTCGTCTCGGAGCTGGCGACGGCCCAGCCGCTGCTGGCGCGGCAGTTCGCGGCGCGGGCGGTGCTGCCGGCCGAGGGCAGCGATACGGCGCAGGTGACGGCCGAGCTTGTCGGCCGCGCCGCGGCGGCCTACGGGCTAGCGCTGGTGATGGCCGCTCTGGGGCTGAGGCGCCGGTCCGTCTCCGCTTCCGGCTCGCTCGACGATCTGGTTGCGACCATCCCATTCGGGGTGGCCTGCTGGAGTCCCGAAGGCCGACTGCGCGTCTGCAACGCCCAATATCGTGCGCGCCTGGGCGCCGACTCGCTCGGAGCGCGGCCAGGCGCCTCCTACGCGGCCTCCATCCAGCGGCTGATCGAGGGCGGCTACATGCGACTGGTCCGGGAAGACGCGCAGAGCCGCATCCTCGAATTGCACCGCGAGGACGGGTCCTGCCTCATCGTCGACGAGCGCCCCCTCGCCTCAGGGGGATTCGTGACTCTGATCTCGGATGTGACGGAGAGCCGGCGCACCAATGACCTGCTGGTGACGATCCGGGAGGAGCAGCGCGTGCTGGCGCGGCGCTATCATGAGGAAAAGCTCCGGGCGGAGGCGGCAAGCCGCGCCAAGACGTCGTTCCTCGCGCATGTGAGCCACGACATCCGCACGCCGCTCAACCACATCATCGGTTTTGCCGAGCTGATGCGGCAGGAGACCTACGGCCCCCTCGGCGACGAACGCTACGCCGATTATGCGGAATCGATCCGCAGTTCGGGTGAGCGGCTGCTCTCGTTCTTCGCCTCCATTCTCGACTATGCCGAACTCGAGGGCGGCCGGCGGGTGCTGCAGGAAACTCCGCTGGGCGTCGACGAGCTGCTCGCGGCTACGGTCCGGCGCTTCACGCCACAGGCGCAGCGCAAGGGGATCTCCCTCACCCAGGGCGCTCCCTGCGGAGCGATGCTCATGGGCGACCGCTTCTCGCTCGAGCGCATGCTCGGCAATCTTGTGGACAATGCGGTGCGCTTCACGCCCGCGGGCGGACGGGTCTGCGTCGCAGCCTATGCGGCGGCCGACGGGGTTGTTCTCGAAGTGACCGACACCGGCATCGGCATGAGCCCCGAGCGGCTGTCGTCGCTGTCCCAGCCCTTCGCCTATGGCGATGCGGCGCTGACCCGCGACCGCGAGGGGGCTGGCCTCGGCCTGGCCATCGCCCGGGCCATCGTCGAGCTCTCGGGCGGCCGGTTGGCGATCGACAGCCGCGAGGGCATCGGCACGACCGTCGCGGTCTCGCTGCCGCTGCAGAGCCGGCAGGCGCAGATCGCGGCATAGGCGCGCCGCGGCGCGGACGCCTAGAGGGCGCTGGCCCTTTCATACCAGTTGGCCGCGGCGGAGCTTACCTCGGCCTGCATCTGCCGGAGTTCTTCGGCGAGCCGATCGAAGCTTGGCGCATTGGCCAGCTGTGCGAGCAGGTCGCGGAAAGCATCGGTCCAGCCTTCCTCCTTGAAGGGATCGGCAAGGGCGGCGCTCATCACCTGCAGCACTATCGAATAGGCGGCGTGGATCTCGGCGAGCCGCGCGCCCTCGGGGACGAGCCCGATGTCGCCCAGCCGCGCGAGCACGGTGGCGGTGGACGCCTGCGGCCGTTCGATCTGCGTTCGGGCGATGAGCTGCGCCGACTGGGCGATGAATTCGAGATCGATCAGTCCCCCCGGAACGAGCTTGAGATCGAAGGGATGGCGGGGCGGCCGCTCCTTTGCCATCAGCGCCCGCATCGCGGTCACATCGTTGATGGTCTTGCGGGCATCGCGGGGACGCTCCAGCGCCTCGGCAATCGCCGCGTCGATGCGGGCGCCGAAGCCGGCATCGGCATCGATGACGCGGGCGCGCGTCAGCGCCAGATGCTCCCAGGTCCAGGCGCTTTCCTGCTGATAGAGGCGGAAGGCGTTGAGGCTGGTCGCCAACGGGCCGGCATTGCCCGAGGGACGCAGCCGCATATCGGCCGCGTAGAGAACGCCCTCCGAGGTCGGGGCGGTCACCGCGGCGACCAGGCGCTGCGTCAGGCGCGCGAAGTACTGGCTCGCCGCAAGCGGCTTGCCGCCGTTGGATTCGAGGGCCCCGTCGGCGGCATCGTAGAGCAGAATGAAGTCGAGATCGGACGACATCGTCATTTCGCGGCTGGCCATCTTGCCGAAGGCCAGCAGCCCGACCGCACCGCCGGGCACGACTCCGTGCCGTTCCTCGAACTGGCGGCGCACGGCGACGAAGAGCTTTTGCAGCAGCGTCTCGGCAAGCGCCGTGAACTGCTCGCCGGCCTGGCGGGCCGACACGGTTCCCGAGAGCAGGCCCGCCGCGATCAGGAACCGCTGTTCCTGCCCGATGATGCGCGCGCGCTCGATCACCTCCTGATAGTCGCGCGCGTCGGAGAGGAATGAGTCGACCTTGCCCACAAGGGCGCTCCGCCTCGAAATCTCGTCGGCGAAGGCGGGGTCGATCAGGCCGTCCATGACATGAGCGCGGTGGATCACCGCCTCGGCCATGCGCGGCGCCGAGGCCATGAGCTGCACGAGCAGTTCGCGCAGCTCTTCATGGGTGCGCAGCAGCGCGAACAACTGCACGCCCGAGGGCAGCCGGCCGAGGAAATTGTCGAAGCGCTGGAAGGCGAGGTCGGCATTGCCGGCGCGCGAGATCGTGGTCAGCAGCGCAGGCAGCAGCTCGGTCAGGTGAGCGCGGGCGGCGGCGGCGCGCGTTGCGGCATAGCCGCCATAGTGCCACTTGCGGATGGTTGCCGAGACCATTGCCGGGTCGCGAAACCCCATGCGAGCCAGCGTTTCTAGTGTCGCCGGATCGTCGTCGCTCCCGGTGAAGACCAGGTTCCCCCCGGCCGCGCCCAGCGTTTCCTGTTCGCGGAACAGCTCGGCGTAATAGCCCTGCACAGTCGCGAGCGCCGCGCGGTAGTCGTGCTCGAAAATCTCCGGCAGGTCGTAGCCCATCAGCCGCGCGATGACCGCAACGCCCTCCTCGGTTTCGGGCATGGTATGGGTCTGCTCGTCGTGCAGCATCTGCAGGCGGTTCTCGACGGCGCGCAGAAACCAATAGGCGCTAGTGAGCTCGGCGGCGGTCTTTTCGGCGATCCAGCCGGCCTGCGCCAGCGCCGCCAGCGCCGCCGCCGTCGGGCGCACGCGAAGCGCGCGATCGCGGCCGCCAGCGATGAGCTGCTGGGTCTGGGCGAAGAACTCGATCTCGCGGATGCCGCCGCGTCCGAGCTTGACATTGTGTCCCTCCACGCGCGCCTCGCCGACATTCTTGGAGATGTTGATCTGGCGCTTCATCGCCTGGATGTCGGAGATGGTGGCGAAGTCCAGATGCTTGCGCCAGACATAGGGCGCAAGCTCAGCCAGGAACGCCTCGCCCGAGCGCTTGTCGCCGGCGCAGGGGCGGGCCTTGATCCAGGCGGCGCGTTCCCAGTTCTGGCCGCGGCTCTCGTAATAGGCGAGCGCCGCCTCGATCGAGAGCGCCACGGGCGTTGAGCCCGGATCAGGGCGCAGCCTCAGGTCGATGCGGAAGACGTAGTCGTTGCCCACGCGATCCTGCAGCAGCGCGGCAAGGCGCTGAACGATGCGCGAATAGACCTTGGTCGCCTCGAGCGGATCGGCGAGAACGCCCGCATCGCGGTCGAAG
>DASZSH010000016.1:0-5989 GCA_035548755.1 Devosia sp. | reverse complement strand
GCGATCAACCACCGCTCCGGAAGCAGAAGGCCTGGACATGGCGCCAAGCGAGCGAGCCCGAGCAGATCAGGCTCCGCTTATTTGCCGGGATCTCGCACGGCATCGCCCCTCCCCCTACCCCCTCCCGCAAGGGGAGGGGGCGAGAGAGTTCTTTGGCATCGCCGATTTCTTCACACGCTCGAAAGCGGGGGGGACGGTTGGGGTGAAGCGGCGTCTTAAATCGTCAGCCCAGGCGCGAAGTCATGCCAATCAGGGTTGCGCGTCTCGATCAGCTCAATCTTCCAGCGCCGATACCACTTCTTGATTTGCTTCTCGCGCTCGATAGCGCCGACGATGCTGTCGCCAGCCTCGAAGTAGACAAGCTTCTTGACGCCATAGCGCTTGGTGAAGCCCGGAACCTCCGCGCGTTTGTGTTCCTCGATGCGCCGAATCAGGTTGTTGGTGACGCCGATATAGAGCGTCCCATTGCGATCCGAAGCGAGAATTTAGACGTAGGATGGCATCGACTTCGACGGGCCTGGATCCCCGCTTTCGCGGGGATGACTCACTGGTTGTATTATCAATATTACATACAATTAAAATTCTCTGCAATTCTCCGTCGGCATGACAAGGAAGGAAGCCCTCTTGGGCGCTCGGCCCGCGGCTGTTAAGGTTGGCGCCTTCACCATCAAGAATGCTCCCATGCCCTCCCTCGAAATCGCGCTCGTTCCGCTGTTGAAGGACAATTACGGCTATCTGCTGCATGAGCCGCGGCAGGGGCTGACGGCGATCGTCGATCCGTCGGAGGCGGAACCGGTGCTGGAGGCCGTGTCGGCGCGAGGCTGGCGGCTGACGCATGTCCTCAATACCCATCACCATGGCGATCATTGCGGCGGCAATATGGGCCTCAAGGCGGCGACCGGGGCCCGCGTGGTGGGGCCGGCCTATGACCGCGACCGCATCCCCGCCATCGACGAGGCGGTGGACGAGGCGTCGGGCTTCGCGCTGGGCGAGGCCCGGGCCCGCGTGCTCTTCATCCCGGGCCATACGCGCGGCCATATCGCCTTCTGGTTCGAGGCGGCGCAGGCGCTCTTCTGCGGCGACACGCTGTTCTCCCTGGGCTGCGGGCGCATGTTCGAGGGCGATCCCGTCATGATGTGGGGCTCGCTCACGAAGCTCCGCGCGCTGCCGGGCGAGACCCGGGTCTATTGCGGCCATGAATATACCGAGGCCAATGCGCGCTTCGCGCTGACGGTCGATCCTGAGAACCAGGCGCTGCGGGCGCGCAGCGCCGCGGTCAAGCGGCTGCGCGACGAAGGTCGGCCGACAATTCCCTCGACCCTCGCCGAGGAGCGCGCCGCCAATCCCTTCCTGCGCGCCGACGATCCGGCCCTCGCCGAGCGCCTCGGCCTCGCGGGGCGGCCCGCGCACGAAGTGTTCGGCGAGATCCGCCGACGCAAGGATCAGTTCTGAATTCAGGGCCGCATCGCGAGCCCGCGTCTTCTCAATCACCGGGGAGCATCCCATCCATGACCGAGCCGTTTCAGCTTCGCTACTCCGCCACCAGCCCCTTCGTCCGCAAGGTCATGGTCGTCGCCATGGAGACGGGGCTCGCCGACCGCTTCGAGCGCATCGGCACCAATCCCTGGGACGCCAAGACCGACCTGCCCAAGGACAACCCGCTCTGCAAGGTGCCGGCGCTGAAGACCCCGGAAGGCTGGCTCTATGACTCGCTGGTGATCTGCGAATATCTCGACAGCCTCCATCCGGGCGCCAAGCTGTTCCCGCCGCCGGGGCCGGCGCGCTGGCAGGCCCTGCGCCATCACGCGCTGGCCGACGGCGCCATGGACGCGGCGATCCTGCGCCGGCTCGAATCGCAGCGCCCCGAGGGCCAGCGCTCGCAAGGCTGGATGGACCGGCAGAAGGCCCTGGTCGAGCGGGTCCTCGACGCGCTCGAGAAGGATGCGAAGACGCTGGTCGATCTTTCGGATATCGGCGCCATCACCATCGCGGTGATGCTGGGCTATCTCGATTTCCGCTTCGCCGCCGACGAATGGCGCAAGGGCCGGCCCGGGCTCGCCGCCTGGTATGGGCGCGTGAGCCAGAACGCCTCCATGCTCGCCACCGTGCCCAAGGACCCGGCGTGAGCCAGCCGCTCTCGGATACCGCGCCGGGACTGATCGAGCAGCTCGGGCTCGAGCGCCATCCCGAAGGCGGCTGGTATCGCGAGACCTACCGGCACCAGGCACCGGGCGGCGGACGCGGCCATGCGACGATGATCTACTACCTGCTGGAAGCGGGCGAAGTCTCGCGCTGGCACCGCGTGACCGATGCCGACGAGCTCTGGCTCTATCACACCGGCGGCGCCTTGGAGCTGACCCTGTCGCCCGACGGCGAGCGGCGCGAGGAGCACCGGCTCGGGCTCGACATGGCCGCGGGCGAACGGCCGCAGCTCCGGGTGCCGGCCGGCTGCTGGCAGACCGCGCGGCCCTTGAGCCTCTTCACCCTCGTCACCTGCATCGTGACGCCGGCCTTCGTCTTCGAAAGCTTCGAGATGGCGCCCGAGGGCTGGCAGCCCGCGGCGAAGCCCGCGCACCACCCTGCCTTCAGCGCGACCTCCTGGCAAAGAGGCCTCCGGCCGCGAGCGCCGCGCCGCCGACGATGAGCAGCGCGCCGCCGGCGAGCACCCAGCTCGGCCCGGCCCGGCCCGCCAGGACCAGCAGCAGGGTGGAGAGCAGGGGCGAGGCGTAGGAGAGCGTCCCCAGCGCCTGGATGTCGCCATGCTTGACGCCATGGTCCCAGACGAAGAAGGCGATGCCCACCGGCCCGAGCCCGAGCGCCAGAATGGCGGCGAGGTTCCCGAACGAGGGCGCGACCCAGGGCTCGAACGCCAGGTGGGAGAGAAGGCCCAGGAGGGCGGTGGCGCCACAGAAGGCACCGACCGCGTCGCTCGGCACGGAACTGAGGCGCCGGCTCAGGAGCGAATAGCCGGCCCAGGTGAAGGCGCAGGCGATCGCCGCCAGATAGCCCAGCCCATAGGCCGGATCGAAACCGAGACCCTGCCCCTTCGTCACCAGCAGCCCCGCGCCCGCAAGCCCGCAGAGCGTGCCCAGGATATGGGTGGGCCGCAGCCGCTCGCCCGGCATGAAGGCCGAGAGCAGCACCGTCAGGAGCGGCCAGAGATAGCAGATCAGGCTCACCTCGACGGCCGGCGCGCGGGCGAGGGCGTTGAAATAGAACAGGTGATAGAGAAAGAGCCCGCCCACCCCGACCGCCCAGGCCTGGCCCGGCAGGCGAAAATGGCTCGCGACCGACGCCCCGCCGCGCGCGGCCTCGATCGCCCATTTGCCGAGCGTCAGCAGGAACGCTGTGCCGAAGGTCATCGCCACCAGCTCGAAGGCCGGCAGCGGCTGCGCATAGGTGGTCAGGAGGGCCAGCGTCGCCCAGAGCAGCGGGGCGATGGCACCGATCAAGGTGGCCCGCTGGCGTGCGGCGGCGGGGTCAGCGGTTGTGAGCAACCCGGCCACGGCCAGCCTCCTTCTCTGTCGTCACCCCCGCGAAAGCGGGGGCCCATCTCGATCCAACGCGCCGAGCGGAGAAATGGACCCCCGCTTTCGCGGGGGTGACAGTAAAGGCGGGGGTGACGGTGTAGGGGGCGTTCTTCTCCACCCCTGGGTGACGCCGCGCCGCCGTCGTGGCAGCATGGGCCCTTTCATCGACCCGAGCCTCCCGGACAAGCCCATGCGCATCACCGATCTTTCCCTGCGCTCGTACCGCGACACCGCTCTGACCCATGAGCACGACCACCACCAGACCGTGCTGGCGCTGGCGGGTGCGCTCGAGATGGAGGTTTCCGGTCGCGGCGGCATGGCGGCAACCACGTCGCTGGTGACGGTGGCGCCGGGGCGCTCTCATAGCTATCGGGCCAACGGCCACAATCGTTTTCTCGTGATCGACTGGCAGGCGGGATCGCACGAGAGCGAAGGGACGCAGCGGCTGATCTCGGCCTGCGACCGCGAACCCTATCTGCGGCTGGACCAGCGGCTGCTGCCGCTGCTGCGCTATCTCGAGACGATCCTCGGGGAGGACGGCGTCGGGGATGATGAACGCGCCACATGGGGCCGCCTGCTGCTGAGCCGCTTGGGAGCCGGGCTCGAGCAGCGCTCCTTTGTGCGGGCGCGGCGCCTCGACCGGGCGCTGGCCTTCATGGAGAACCGCAAGTCGCAAGCCCTGACGGTCGGCGACATCGCGAGCGCCGCTCATACCAGCGCCGGCCATCTCCATGCGCTGTTCCAGCGCCATCTCGGCCATACGCCGATGCAGCATCTGGCGTCGATCCGGCTCGATCATGCGATGAAGCTCCTCAGGGAAGGCGATCTGTCGGTCGCGGCGGTGGCGGCCGCGTCCGGCTATGGCGACCAGAGCGCGCTCACGCGGGCGCTGCGCCGGCGGCGCGGCATTACACCCGCGCGCTACCGCCAGGACCAGCGCCGCAAGCCCCGGGCCTGAGTCCCGGTCAAAGGGAGCGGAGTTCCGGTCAAGACCGGGCCTTGCGCCCGCGCCCATCATGGCGCCGGGTTCTTTGCAATCGCCACGCCGGGAGGTGCTGCCATGCGGCTCGCCGATTTCGAGGTTCTGACCTTCGATTGCTACGGCACGCTGATCGACTGGGAGAGCGGCATCCTGGCGGCGCTGGCGCCGTGGCGAAAGCGTGCGGGCATCGCGCTCGGCAACGAGGCGCTGCTCACGCTCTTCAGCGAGGTCGAATCCAAGATCGAGGCCGAGCGGCCCACGCTGCTCTATTCCGATCTGCTCGCCGCGACGCTCGTCGAGATGGGCGAACGCAGCGGCGCCCGACCCACGGAATCCGAGGCCAGGGCCTTCGGGCAGTCGGTCAAGGACTGGCCGGCCTTCCCGGACAGCGCCGAGGCGCTCGCCTATCTGCACCGCCACTACAAGCTCGCGATCCTCTCCAATGTCGATCGCGCCTCCTTCGCGCACAGCGCGCGCCGGCTGGGGCGGGAATTCGATCTGGTGGTGACGGCGGAGGATGTCGGCTCCTACAAGCCGGCCTTGAAGCATTTCGAGGTGGCGCTGGCCAAGCTCGCCGCCATGGGCATTCCCAAGGGCAAGGTGCTGCACACGGCGCAGAGCCTGTTCCACGACCATGTGCCGGCGAAGCGGATGGGCTTCGCGAGCTTCTGGATCGACCGGCGCGCCGGCCGGACCGGCACGGGCGCCACCAAGCCGCCGCCCGTTCCGGTCAAGCCGGATGGGACGGCCCCCAGCCTCGCCGCGATGGTCGAGATGCATCGCCGCGAGGCCGACCGCTAGCAAAGGGGCGCTGACAGGCGTGCGCTAACGCAGCGAGGCGAGCCCTGCGATCACGTCCTGGGCCTTGGCGACGACGCCGAAGAGACCGCCCTCGATCGTGGTCATGTAGACGGCGGCCTCATGCGCATAGGCGTCGCCGCTGGCGCAGCCATCCTCCACCAGCAGGCACTGGTAGTTGCGGTCGTTCGCCTCGCGCAGCGTGGTGTGCACGCAGACATCGGTGGTGCAGCCGGTGAAGAGCAGATGGGTGATGCCGCGCGCGCGCAGCACATGATCCAGGTCGGTCGCGTAGAAGGCGCCGTTGGCGGTCTTGTCGACGATGATGTCCTGGGGTGCGGGCTCGAGCTCGGGAATGATCTGGAAACCGGGCTCGCCGCGCACCAGGAGACGGCCGCAAGGGCTGGGCTCGCCCACCGGCAGCTTCGCGCGCTTGTGGCGCCACTGCTCATAGACCGTGCGGTCGGCGAGGTCGCTGCGATAGCCCTGGCGCGTATAGATCACGGGACAGCCGGCCTGCCGCGCCGCCGCGATCAGCGCCTGCACCGCCGGGATGATCGCGCGCAGGGCCGAGGCGTCGTAGCCCTGCCGCGCGAAATAGCCCTCTTCCGAGAGGAAATCGACCTGGAGATCGATGACCAGCAGCGCCGTGCGCGCCGGATCGAGCCTGCCGTCATAG
>DASZSH010000015.1:0-22007 GCA_035548755.1 Devosia sp. | reverse complement strand
TTCGCGCTCGCGGTGCTGGCGCTCGCCTCGGGCGTTTACACCTATCTGGGCGTGCGCGGCCTGCTCGATGGCACCGCGACCTTCGTGTTCTTTGCGGCCATCATCTACTCGGCCGCCGTCTCGGTTGCGATCTACGCCTTCTGGACCTTCATGCTGCGCTTCGTGCCGCTGGTGACATCGGCCGCCGGCCGCGTCGCGCTGTTTCTCACCATGGCAGTGGGCTGCTTCATGATCATGGCCATGTCGTCCTGGCTCAATGCGGCGGCGCTTGCCGGCTCCGCCGCGCTCGAGCAGCACCTTGCCGTGAACCTCGAGGAGTACGTCGCCGATCTCGACCAGGCGCACGGCAATGCTCTTGCGGCCCAGTCGCTGCTGCCCGACGTGCAGCGCGCCGCCGACCGCTTCGCCAAACTCGCGGACGACGAGCGCAACTCGGGTGCCCTCACCGGTACGACCGGCTCGGGCTCGGTGGTGCAGCTTCTCACCCAGATGTCGGCGCAGATGACCGAGCTGGGCACCACCATCACCAATTCGCGCGATCAGGTGCAGGCCCTGTTCGACCAGGGCAGCCAGCACCTGTCGAGGATGCGCGAGCTCGTCTCCGGGGCCGGAGACATCGCGCCGCGCTCGGATGAATTCGCGGCCGAATCCGTGGCCCTCAACGCCGTCATCACTTCCCTGCAGTCGACCGATGTGGCGCCCTCGGTGAAGCGCGCCTCCGAGGACCTGGCGGCCGGCTTCATCGCCCCGGTCGCCGATGGCGGCACGACCGACCTGGTGAGCCGGCAGGACACCGTGATGGGCACCGTGCGCGAGTCGGTCGCCGCTCAGTCGGCCCAGCTCGCCCAGGCCGCCGACGAGATCCTCAAGCAGCCCAAGGTCGCGCCGCACCGCTTCGTGCCGCTGAGCTCGGCGGAGGCGGTGCTGCGCTACTGGAGCGATTTCATCCCCAGCTGGGCGGGCGCCATCTCGATCGACCTGCTGCCGGTCGTGCTCGTGCTCGTGCTGATGATCGTCCACGACGCCATGCGGCGCGAGATGGGCACCATAGAGGAAGCCGAGACCGTGACCGCGGGCGAGCTGCTTCGCTCGCTCGATCTCTATCGGCAGCTGACCGGCAGGCCGCTGGCCGAACCGGCTTCCGGGGCCCAGGAGCCAGCCCCGGCGCCGGACGGCCAAGCCGAAGCGCCGGCCGCGTCCGGCATGCCGCCCCCACCGGCCGACGCCACGGTGACTGCCCTCGACACCGCCCGCAAGCCGCGCGCCTGATCCTCATGCCTTCTCTCGCCCGCCGCCTTGTCGACTGGGCCGCCGCCTTCGAGGATGGCGCCTTGATCCGTGCCGCCTTCTTCGGTCTGCTCACGGCGACGGGCGTGATCCTCTATCTCGACTACACCGAACTCAGCGCCGGCACGCCGACGACACCCCCTGCCCCCGAACTGACTCCGATCCTGCCGGCGTTCGACCCCGGCGCCCCTGGCGGCAAGCCCGGACCGCCGGTGAAAACCCCGCTGGCCCAATTGCGTGAGCCGCTCGCGGTGGCGCTCGTTTCCGGCGGCGTGCTGGAGCTGACGGGCACCATCGATCCAGGCGCTGCCGCCCGCGTGGAGGCGGAGATCGACGCGCATGGCGAATATATCCGCTCCGTCGCTCTCGATTCGCCTGGCGGGGCGGTGCAAGACGCGCTCGCGATCGGCCGGCTGATCCACGACAGGGGCTTTGCGACCTCGGTGGCCTCTGGGGCGCTGTGCGCCTCGTCGTGCCCGCTGATCTTTGCCGCTGGCAGGGAGCGTATCGCTGGCGCCGGTGCTGCAATCGGGGTCCACCAGATCTATGCGGCCGCGCCCGAGGGCACCCTGACCTCCCGCCTCGCGGCGGCCGGCGCGGCCATGTCCGACGCGCAACGCCTGACGGCCGAAATCTCGCGTTATCTGCGCGCCTTCGGCATTGGGGACGAGGTCTGGCTGAAAGCGCTCGAAACCCCGCCCGACCGCCTCACATATTTCAGTGCGCAGGAGCTCAAGCGCCTTAATTTGGCGACAAGCGTCGGCAACTAGGGGGCATGTGGCCCGCGATGCTGGCGGCCTGATTCCCGTCACCCCAAAGGCCTCAAAAGCGGCGGAACCATTTCCGCAAAACTTGCGTTGCGCCTTGAGATTGGGAGGGGAAATCCAATGACTCAGGCACATACACTCACGCGCCACCGCGACATCCGCGCCTGGGTATCGAGCCGGCGCGGCATGCCGGCCCTGGTGCCGGCGCATGACAGGTTCGGCGAAATGCGTGCCAAGCTGGCCCTCCGTTTCGAACGGATGGGGCGGCCCGAAGGCATGCCCGAGGTGGACCAGGGCGCCAGCCCCGTCAGCTGGTCGGCCTGGCTCGCCGAGCTCGACCGGCAGCAGCTTGCGCTGCGCGTCTCAGAGAACAGCGACACGGACTACGAGCTGATCGAGCGCAAATCGCTCAACTAAGCCCGGCCTATCGCGGTGTTTGAAAGGCTCCGCACCCGCGGAGCCTTTGTTTTGTGCGAAGCTGAGGGACACGGGCGCAAGGCCGCTTGATCCGGCGCAAGGCACTCGGCTAGGTAACGGCGGATAGGACTTGTCGCCGGGCGGCTATGATGGCTGGCCCGGCCGTGAAGTGTGCGCCGGATTTTGCCACGTGGCGAAGCGGCGATGGAGGCGACCCGATGGCACGAATCCTCAAGGACGGCGATGCGATCCGCCAGTGGGCCGAAGCGCGCGGTGGCGCCCCGGCCTGGTCGGAGCTGCCCAGCGGCACCAAGAGCCAGATCGTGCTGCGCATCGTTTTCGATCAGTATCTGCTCAATTCCGGCGAGAACCAGGAACAGGACCGCCCTGGCGGGCTTGACCTTGTGAGCTGGGACGAGTGGCTCAAGGAGCTCCGCCAGCAAAAGCTCGCACTCAAGGTGGGCGACCGGATCGAAGGCGTGCTCGACAATGATTTCGAGTTCGTGCCGGAGAGCACGCGCGCCTAGGCCGGCCTGAGCCCCCAGGCGTGGGCGAGCAGCCGGTACGACCTCAGCCTCAACTCATGGTCCCAGACCGTGGTCGTGACCATCACCTCGTCGGCGCCCGCGGCCTCCGCCTGGGCCGCGATCGCCGCGCTTGCTTGGGCCGGGTCGCCCACGATCCAGAGTTTCGACTGTTTTTCGACAATGGCGCGCTGCGCGGCCGTCAGCTCCCGGGCCGAAGCCTCCTCGGGACGCATCAGCCGTCGCTCTTGGCCCGAAGCGAACAGGGCCCAGCTCACGGCCTGGCTGGTCGAGAGGTATTCGGCCTCCTCGCGCGAAGGCGCCACCAGCGCCGAGACCGCCAGGATCGCATGCGGCCTGTCGAACTGCGCTGAGGGGCGGAAGGCCGCCCGATAGGCCGCAAAGGCCGGCGCCGCGGGCGTAGCGCTGAAATGCGCCGCAAAGCTGTAGCCGGCTCCGAGCTCGCCTGCCGCCGCCGCGCTCGCGCCGGACGATCCCAGAATGTAGATCGGCGGCAACTGCACGTTCTCGGGGACAACGCGGATCGGCGCGTATGGATGGTCGGGCGGAAATCCGCCCTGCTCGAACGCCATGAGCTCGGCGAGCTCCTGCGGAAAATAGGCGCCGTCGACCGAGCGGAGCGCGCTCAGGGTCCGCGCGTCGCTCCCTCCGGCCCGCCCGATGCCCAGGTCGATGCGGCCCGGGTGGAGCCCATGCAGCGTCCGGAACGTCTCGACCACCCGCAGCGGCACGTGATTGGGCAGCATCACTCCGCCCGATCCCACATGAATGCGCCCCGTATGCGCTGCCGCGGTCGCAATCAGCACTTCGGGGGAAGACGATGCGATCGAGGGGATACCGTGATGTTCGGCATACCACACGCGCGTGTAGCCGAGACTTTCGCCAAGCCGGGCCAGCGAAATCGTGCGCTGGAGCGCGTCGCTGGCCGTGACGCCATCTGGAACCGGCGCCAGATCGAGGATCGACAGGGGCAAATTCATGCCCGCCCTATAGCACGCCCCGCCCCCCGGTCGAGCTGGATGCGGGCCCATCGCCTTGTCCGAGGCGAAACTCTCCGCCGCGGCGGCCGTTGCTCTCCACGCCATTTCCAGCCGGTGCGGCTCGTGACACAATGCGCGCCGGAGCCTCGGACGCAGGGGAGACGCCGTTGGCGATCCAGCAGGGCTTTTTTCTGATCGCCGATATCACCGGGTACACCCAGTATCTGAGCGAGACCGAACTCGATCACGCCCAGTCGATCCTCACCAACCTGCTCAACCTTCTGATCGAGCACACCCGGCCGCCCCTGGTGATCTCGCGTCTCGCGGGCGACGCGGTGATCAGCTATGGCCTCTCCAACCACTTCCTGCAGGGTCAGACCTTCGCCGAATCGCTCGAAGACACCTATGTCAGCTTCCGGCGCATGGTCGAACTCATGGTGCGCAACACCACTTGCCAGTGCAGGGCCTGCCAGAACATCGGCGCTCTCGACCTGAAATTCTTCGTCCACCACGGCGCCTTCGCCGTGCAGAAACTCGACGCGCATGACGAACTCGTCGGCTCGGACGTGAACCTTCTGCACCGCCTGCTCAAGAACCACGTGACCGAAACGCTCGGTCTCAGGGCCTATACGCTTTACACCGAGCCCGCCCTGCGCAAGCTCGGCCTCGATCCGGCCGGAGCCGGCATGACCGGCCTCGTCGAACAGTACGAGCACCTTCCCCCGGTGCGCGTCTTCGTTACGGATATGCACCCCGTCTGGGAACGCAAGCGCCGCCAGACGCAGGCGGCCATCGCGCCAAGCGACATTCTCGTCCGCGTCGATTGCGACATAAATCTGCGGCCCGAACTGGTGTGGGACTATCTGATCCAGCCTGACCACTATGCGGTTCTGACCGGCGCGATCCGCATGGCCGTGGAAGGCCGCCATGGCGGACGCGTCGGCAGTGGATCGTCGCTCCAGTGCTACCATGGCGACGGCACGATGCTGCCCCTGACCGTCGTCGACTGGCAGCCCTTCGAGCGCGTGGTGAGCCGGTTCGACGTGCCGGTCCCAATCAAAGGTGCCGTAGGGATCACCGAGCTCCGTCTTGAGGCGACCGCGGACGGAACGCGGCTCGCGCAGATCATGGCAAAAACCAGGGGGCCCCTTGTCGGGCGTATGCTGGGCGATATCGCCTTTCGCCGCATGCGCTCCAAATTCGAGGCCGACATGCGACGCTTCAAGGAGCACATCGAGGCGGACTGGGCCGCCCTCGCCGCAAACCAGCCGCCGCGCGCGTCCATCTCCGGCGAGCGCATCCGGGCCGCGGCTCGCGAAAGCCTCAGCCCAGCCTAAGGAGCCGCTCTTGCCCCGCATCGTTGTTGTCGGCGCCCACGGGCGCACCGGACTGCTGATCGTCAGGCGGCTGATCGAAAGAGGCGACAGCGTGCTTGCGACCATCCGCAATCCCCGCCACATGGCCGATCTGGTCAGGGCGGGCGCCGAAACGGTGGTCCTCGATCTCGATCGGTCGACCGGCCCGGAATTCGCGGCCCAGTTCAAGGGGGCGGACGCGGTGATCTTCGCCGCCGGATCGGCTTCGGGCGAATCGAGCGCCATCGACAGCAGGGGCGTACGCAAGACACTCAACGCCGCAAGCAAGGCCGGCGTTAGGCGCTATCTCGCGATTTCCTCGATCGGCGCGTCCACGGGCATGAAACTCGAAGGCGACTGGGCGAGCGAGGAAATGAAGGACTACTACAAGCACAAGCGCCTTGCCGGCAAAGCCATCATGGCCTCCGGCCTCGACTGGACGATCCTTGAGCCAGGCGAGCTGACCGACGCCAAGGGCACCGGCAAGGTGACGCTGTCCCTTGAGACGATTCCGAACCGGCCCGTCTCGCGTGCCGATGTCGCCGCCGTCGCAGTCGCCGCGCTCGACGCGCCCGGGGCCCGCAACCGGGCTCTGCAGCTCACGGCGGGCAGGACCTCCATCGCCGCCGCGCTGAAGGCGCTCGAATAGCCGCGCGCTGCAACGCGGACGGAGCGTCGGTTCACGCCCGCTGATGACACCCATCACAAATCGGAATGTCGATTCCCCTTTGGCGGCGGCTTGAACCGCAGCTTCGGCTGCCTACCTCTGCCGTTCGGCTCGGGAGGCGGCCTGCGAGAGCCGGCATGTCGATTCGACACCTGCCCGCTCGTCATAAGGTCGAACCCGCCGGTCCCACGGTCATGCTGACACGCTCTGACAGCGTTCCGGGGCAGGCTCAGCAGCATCGGACAAACCAGAGGAGCCCAAACAATGACCGCCCCCTCCGGCGCAGCCGCTTCGGCAGCCGAAATCGACAATTCGCCTGAACTTTCACTTTCCCGTCGCGGGCATTCTGCTATGCCCGTTCGCCCTCGTATGCGCTCTCAGGGCGCCCAGGAGCTTTCCATGACCTCCCAGTCCGTTTCCTCCGACGTCGCGCTTGAGCCGTCGCACCCTGCCCATGCCGAGCGCAACAGCCTGGTCATAAACCTGCTGCTGGTATCGGCCTTCGTCGTGATGCTGAACGAAACCATCATGAACGTGGCCATTCCGACCATCCGCGATGCCTTTGCGGTCACCCCCAGCGCCGCGCAGTGGCTAGCAACGGCGTTTCTGCTCACGATGGCGGTCGTCATTCCGGTGAGCGGCTTCCTGCTGCAGAGGTATTCGACCCGCACGATCTACCTGCTCGCCATTTCGCTGTTTTCCGCCGGCACGGCGCTGGCGATCTTTGCGCCCAATCTCGAGGTGCTGGTTTTCTGCCGTGTCGTGCAGGCCTCCGGAACCGCGGTGATGATGCCCCTGCTGATGACCACGGTGATGATGCTCGTGCCGCCTGAGAACCGCGGCAAGATGATGGGCAACATCTCGATTGTGATGTCGCTCGCGCCCGCCGCCGGCCCGGTCGTTGGCGGACTGATCATCAGCTATCTGCCCTGGCACTACATCTTCATCCTGGTGCTGCCCATCGCACTGATCGCCCTGACGCTGGGCGCGCGCCGCATGGTCAATGTGACGACGCCGCACAAGGCCAGCCTCGATGTCGCTTCGGTGATCCTGTCGGCCTTTGCCTTCGGCGGACTTGTCTACGGTCTGAGCGGACTGGGCACCATCGATGCCGATGCCGACCGGACCACAACCTGGATTGCGCTCGCCGTCGGCATCGTCGCCATGGCCGTGTTCATCTGGCGGCAGATCGCGCTGCAGAAATCCGGTGCGCCGCTGCTCGACCTCAGGACCTTCCGGTCCTACAACTTCACGGTCGCCAACGTGATGTTCGTGGTCGGCATGGCCTCGATGTTCGGCAGCCTCAACCTTCTGCCCTACTACCTGCAAAATGTGCTCAAGCTCGAACCGGTCTATATCGGCCTGATCCTGCTGCCCGGCGGACTGTGGATGGCGATACTCGGACCCCTGGTGGGTCGGCTCTACGACAAGGTCGGTCCCAAGCCGTTGATCATCCCCGCGATGTTCCTGATCTCCGGCGTGCTTTGGGCCATGACGCTGCTGGGAACCAGCACCTGGTGGCCGCTGATCCTGATCGGCTACCTGGTGATGTGCACCGGATTCTCGTTTCTTTTCGGGCCGCTCTTCACGCTTAGCCTTGGCGCGGTGAAGCCCGAACTCTATTCGCACGGCTCGGCGCTGCTCGGCTCGATCCAGCAGGTGGCGGGGGCCGCCGGTGTCGCGCTGCTCATTGCCGTGATGGCCTCGCGCGCCCAGGCGCTCGGCGGAATCGACAATGTCGAGGCGCTGGCGGGCGGCATCCGCATGGCCTTCCTTGTCGGCGCGTCGATCTCGCTGCTGGCCGTGGCGACGACGTTCTTCATCCGCAAGCCCGATCCCGCTCCGCAAGGCGGCTGGAGCGGCGGGCACTAACCGCCGCAGCACCAGAACGACGATTCAAATCGTACGCCCCCGGGCTCTGTCCGGGGGCGTTTTGCTGGGCTCAGCTTTCGATGCCGTAGACCATCAACTCGCGGCCATGCACCTTGAGCCAGTCGCGCCCGCGCGCCATGCTCGGCAGCGTCGCCTCGACGGTTTTCCAGAAGGCGCTCGAGTGGTTCATCTCGACCAGATGCGCGACTTCGTGCGCCGCCACGTAATCGAGCACAAAGGGCGGCGCGAGGATCAGCCGCCAGTTGAAATTGAGCTTGCCGCTCGAGGAGCACGAGCCCCAGCGCGTCGACTGCGAGCGCATGGAGATCGACTTGACGGTCACCCCGAGACGGCCGGCATGGACCCTGACGCGCCGCTCGAGATCCTTCTGCGCCTCGGCCTTGAGCCAATCGGTAAGCCGGCGTGCGCGGTGCTCGGGCGAGCCGGGCACCAGCAGCGCCAGCTCCCCGTCGTGCTCGCCGACTTCGACCACCCCGCGCACCCGGCCGGTCGGCACGATGCGATGGTTGACCCCGCGCAGCGGCACGATGGCCCCGCGCACGAACGCCACCGGCTTTACCGACTTCTCCAGGCGCGATGCGAGCCAGGGGGTGTGCCGGTCGAGAAAGGCCTTGGCCTCGGCCCATCGCCCGAACTTCGGGACGGTCAGCAGCGGACCGCCTCCATGCGGCAGCGACAAGCGGTAACTCTTTGCGCGGCTTGAAACTTTGACCGCGACAGGGATGGTCTCCCCGTCGATCCGCACCTCGGTGGCGGGGGGCCAGCGCTTTTGCAGCAGGGGGATCATGGGGAAACGCTAGGACGGTTTTTTCCGGCCGCCAATATGG
This sequence comes from Devosia sp., assembly GCA_035548755.1. Classification (GTDB taxonomy): domain Bacteria; phylum Pseudomonadota; class Alphaproteobacteria; order Rhizobiales; family Devosiaceae; genus Devosia_A. The sequence goes on along the minus strand of DASZSH010000015.1, from coordinate 13,269 downwards.
TCGTTCATCAAAAAAGGCGCCTTCGCGACGAAGACGCCAGTTGCAACCCGATAAGGCCGGGCCGTCGGGAGAAATCGGGAGCCCGCCCATGGGCGGAAAACGGGCTCCCGGGCACTTTTACTAAACTTGCTGGCTGCCGCCGGTGCCCGGACGGTTGCCATTCCGTTCACGCATGAACCGGTCGAACTCCTCCCGGTCCCGCGCCATGCGGAGGTTCCGCATATAGTCGTGGAACTGTTGCACTTCCTCATCGAGGCGCTTGCGCTCCTCTTCGAGCCGGCGCAGCTGCTCGGCACGGTATTCGTCGAATGCGGCATTGCCGCTCGAATAGCCCCACCGGCCATGGCTGTGCCGGTAGTTATTGTCGCGGCACCAGCTCTTGGACTTGTTGATCCAGGCTTCGGCCTTCTCCTGGCTGCCGCCGAACATCTCGCCCCAAAGGATATAGGCGAGCATGGCAAGGCCCAGCGGCCACCAGACGACGAACCCCAAAACCATCAGGGCGATGGTCAAGGGGCCCCATTGCGGTTTGATAACGGCGGTGTTCATTGTCTCTGTTACTCCCAGTCACGAACGAGAGGGATGTGGACCCATCGTTCGCTGGATCAAGCAAATGCGTGTCCGATTTTTCCCCTTGAAAGGGCCGGAATCGATCCCCATGCAGCCCAAGCCGTCCGCTGAAGCGGGAGGGGCCCGGGGCGCCGGACTCCGCCCGCTGCTGCCCGGCAACTGGCGTCCGCTGCGACTGGCGACCCTGGTCGGCCTGCGTTGGCTGGCCGTGATCGGCCAGGGTGTGGGCGTGCTCTTTGTCAATTGGGGGCTCGGCTACCCCCTGCCCCTCGTCGAATGCCTGTCGCTGATCGCCCTCTCGGTGGTCGTCAACCTCGTCCTGATCCTCCGCTTCGGCGCGGCGGACCGGCCATCGGCGCCGGTGGCGACCATCCAGCTCGGCTACGACCTCATCCAGCTGGGGGGCCTGCTGTCGCTGACCGGCGGGCTCGAGAACCCCTTTTCGCTGCTGCTTCTCGCGCCGGTCTCGGTCTCGGCGACGACCTTGCCGCAGCGCTCGACCGTGGTGCTGGCGACCCTTGCCATACTGATCGCCACGACAATCGGCGTTTTCCACCTGCCGCTGCCATGGGACCCGGACGCGCACCTGGTCATCGACAGGATCTATGTGATCGGCATCTGGGTGAGCCTGGTCTGCGGCGTCGTCTTCATCGCCGCCTATACCAACCGCGTGGCGCATGAGGCGCGCCAGCTTGCCGACGCCCTTGCCGCAACCGAGCTGGCGCTCTCGCGCCACGAGCAGCTGAGCGCCCTAGACGGCCTTGCCGCCGCTGCCGCGCACGAGCTCGGCACCCCGCTCTCGACCATCGCCCTCGCCGCCAAGGAGATGAAGGCGGACATCCCGCCCGGCCCCCTCGCCGACGATGTGGAGCTGATCATCACTCAGTCGGCCCGCTGCCGCGCCATTCTCGCCAAGCTCCGGAGCCTGCGCAGCGGCGAGTCGGGCGATCCCTTCGCCGAAGTGCCGATGGGCGAGCTGCTCGAAGAGGTGGCCGCTCCCCTTGAGGGCCAGGGCAAGCCGATCTTCATCGAGATGCCCGAGACGCTCGGCGAGCCGGTCTTCAAGCGCAACGTCGGACTGCTCTATGGTCTTGGCAATTTGATCGAAAATGCGATCCAGTTCGCGCGCGAGAGAGTGACTGTTGAAGCCAGCTGGGACCGCACCTCGGCCGGAGTCCTCATCACCGACGACGGACCGGGCTTCCCCGACGAACTGATCGCCCGGCTGGGCGAGCCCTACCTGACCACTCGGCCGCGCACAGCCGGCAATGACAGCGATGCGCCGGGCGGCCTGGGCCTGGGCATATTCATCGCCAAGACGCTGCTCGAACGGACCGGCGCGACGCTTGCTTTCGAGAACAGTCCCGATGGCGGGGCCCGGGTGCGCATCCTCTGGCCGCGCAAGGCCATTGAAGCCTGAAACTTTGACGTTTGCGGCCGGAACGCCTAAATGGGCGACAAATGAGCACAGCCCAAGAGCTACCCCCCGGCGACCATACCCTGTTGCTTGTCGATGACGACAAGGCATTTCTCACCCGCCTCGAACGGGCGATGGAAAAGCGCGGTTTCGAGGTGCGCAGCGCCGACACCGTCGCCGGCGGCCTGACGGCCGTCGATACGGCCCCGCCGGCCTATGCCGTGGTCGACCTTCGGCTCGAGGACGGCAACGGCCTCGACGTTGTGGATGCGCTGCACAGAAAGCGTCCCGATGCCAAGGCCGTGGTGCTGACCGGCTATGGCAACATCGCAACCGCAGTGACCGCCGTGAAACTCGGCGCGGTCGACTACCTCAGCAAGCCCGCCGACGCCGACGACGTCATCAACGCCCTGCTGGCCACGGGCGAGAAGCCGCCGGCCCCGCCGGAAAATCCGATGTCCGCCGATCGTGTCCGCTGGGAGCACATCCAGCGCGTCTACGAATTGTGCGACCGCAACGTGTCCGAGACGGCCCGTCGCCTCAACATGCACCGCCGCACTCTGCAGCGCATCCTCGCAAAGCGCGCGCCCAAGTGATGCGGTTCGCCTAAAGCTTGCGCCGGGCAATCGTGATTGGTGAACACCCAGCGGTGCATGGTGTATCGGACCATCCACCAGTTTGCGCCTGAGGCCCGCCACCGGAGATTGCCATGACCGTCACCATTCACTTCCACGGCGCTTCGGGCACCGTGACCGGGTCCTGCTATCGGATCGTGCACCCGGCCGGACAGTTCCTCGTCGATTGCGGCCTGTTCCAGGGCAACAGGACGGTGCGCGACCTCAACTACAAGCCGCTGCCGTTCGACCCCAGGGCGATCGACTTCCTGCTGCTGACGCACGCGCATATCGACCATGCCGGGCTTCTGCCCAAGCTGACCAAATACGGGTACCGCAACCCGATCTGGTGTACGGCGCCCACCGGGGGCCTGCTCGAATATCTGCTGCTCGATGCCGCAGGCATCCAGGAAAGCGATGCCGAGTTTGAAACGCGCAAGCGCGGCCGGCGAGGCGACGAGCCGCTCGAACCTCTCTATCAGATGAAGGACGCCGAGGCGGCCCTGGCGCTGAGGAAAACCCTTGACTACGAGCAGTGGATAGAACCAGGCCCTGGCGTCAGGGCGCGCTACTGGAACGCCGGACACATCCTGGGCTCCGCTTCCATCGAGGTCGAGGTCAAGGATGGCGACAAGACCGCGACCATCCTGTTCTCGGGGGATCTCGGGCCGGATGAAAAGGTATTCTACAAGAGCCCGAGCGCGCCCTCCGGCTTCGACTACATCCTCAGCGAATCCACCTATGGCGGCCGCGACCGGCCGCCTTACACGCTCGAACAGCGCCGGGCCGAGCTCAAGACGGAGATCAATGCCGCGCTGGGACGCGGGGGCAACCTCGTCATCCCGGCCTTCGCCGTGGAACGCAGCCAGGAGCTGCTGCACGACATCGGCGTGCTGATCAAGAGCAAGGACATCTCGCCCTCGATCGTCTTTCTCGATTCCCCGCTCGCCAGCAAGGTGACCGGTGTCTATCGCAAATACGAATCGATGTTCGACGATGTGGAGCTCAACGCCAGGGAGCTCTTCAACGATCCGCGCTTCCGCATCGTCGAGTCCGTCGACGACAGCAAGGCGATCAATCAGATCAAGGGCGGCGCCATCATCATGTCGGCCTCGGGCATGTGCGATGCCGGCCGCATCAAGCACCATCTGGCCAACAACCTGCCGCGCGCCAACGCAACCGTGCTGTTCGTTGGCTATCAGGCGCCGGGCACGCTTGGTCAGATCATCCTTTCAGGCGCGCGGCAGGTTCGCATCCACGGCGAGGTCATCCCGGTCCGCGCCCGCATCCGCTCCATGGGCAACTACTCCGCCCATGCCGATCACAGCGAACTCATGGCCTGGATCAGGGGCCGCCTTCCGGCGCATGGCGCGATCTTTTTGACCCATGGCGAGGACGAGGAGCGCAACGCCCTTCGCAAGGCGCTGCTCGACAGCGGCATAGCCGGCGACCAGGTAATCCTCCCGCTGCTGGACGATGCCGTGGAGTTGCAGGCGGGCGGCGGGCGCACGGTGGTTGCGCCGCAGGCCCGGCGCCTCGACCTCAATCAGATCAGCGCCGACTGGTACAACGCCTATTCGAGTTTCATGATCGACCTCAGCAACCGCCTGCAGGCGGCGCCCAGCGACGCCGCCCGCATGAACCTGCTGGTCGAGCTCAAGCAGAAGCTTGGTGTCCCGCCCGTGGTGCCGCCGCCCACTCCCGTAACGCCGGTCAAGGCGACTGGAACGATCGTCCACGAAGAGGCGAGCGAGGACTAGCTCGCGCCCTTGAGTCGCCGCACCGGTCCCGAGCCAAGCTGCAGACGGCTCCCGGATAGGACGACCCGGCGCGTCAGGCGGGACCCTGGCCGCCTTGCGGATCCATCAGCTGATGAACACGGTCCGCGCCCAGCCGCGCCAGCCGAAGGAGCATCGCGCGCCGCCGCGCCGGAGGCAGCAGGAACTCCTCCGCCATCCGGAGGACCTCCGCCCCGTGCCCGTCGGCGACGATGAGCCCCTCATCGGCCGGAAAGACTTCGGCCTCGAGTTCTGGTGGCTTGGCGAAAAAGAACCGGTCGCAATAGTCCTTGTAGTCTGGCCACTTGGCGTCGACCCGCAAGTCGATGAGGCTCGACTTGATCTCGACGATCCAGATTTCGCCCTTGGGGCCGACGCCCAGCACATCGGCTCGGCGCCCATTGGCCAGCGGCACCTCGGCAAGGCAGCAGAAATCGTGGACCGAACGCAAGAGCCGCATCACCCCGCGCTGCACCTTGAGCGCGGTGGGCGATTGGCGGAGATCCACGATCTGCGGTTCAGCCATTGGGCGAAAGCGGCTCCGGCAGCACCTCGCCCGGCGCCGCGGCCGCAACCCGCGCCGGCAGCGCCCGGATGGCGAACAGGCTCGCGATCACCAGAGGCAGGCAGACGAGATACGACCAGCGTATGCCGAACGCGTGCGCGAAGAATCCCAGGATCGGCGGGGCGAGAAAGAACACCACGAACGAGATCTGCGAGATGGCTGCGACGTTGATTGCCGAGGGCCGGTCGGTCCGCTGCGCTGCGGCTGAAACCACCAGAGGATAGACGGCGCTGCAACCGCCGCCCATCAGACCGAACCCCAGGATTGCCACATAGGGGTGCGGTGCAAGCCACACCATGGCGAGCCCGGCGATGCTGATGCCCAGCAGGGCCCCCACCACGGTGCGCGGCGAGTAGCGGTCGACCACCGGGCCGAGGAACAGTCGGGCGGCCGCCATGACCGCGGTGAACAGCGACAGTCCGAGACCGCCGATGAACGGCTCGGAGGCAAATACGTCGCGCATATAGATCGCCGACCAGTCGACGCCGGCGCCCTCGATCAGAAAGGCGACGAGCCCGATGAGGCACAGCGGCAGAAGCGCCACGCTCGGAAAGGCAATGAGCGGCGGCTTCTCGCCCTCCTGCGCCGCCGGCACCGGGGCCTCGCGGATGCCCGAAATGACGAGCAGGCCGCCCGCCAGAACGAGCAGATAGACCGCGCCCAGATGCATCGGGGCGGGGACCCCCGCCTGCCGGATCCCCGCGGCGGCGAGCGAGGTGATGAAGAAGCCGAGGCTCCAGAAGCCGTGCGCCTGGCTCATCAGCGAACGCTGGAGCTGCGCCTCGATGCGGCCGATCTGCACATTGATGTTGAGTTCCATCGCCCCGGTGAGAAAGCCCGCGCAGAAGAGCGCAGCAAAGGCGAGTACCGCATTGGAGATAAGCGTCACGCTCGCATAGCAGGCGGTCGACCCCAGCACGGCGATGAAGGCGGTGGTGCGCGCGCCGAGCCGCTCGATCAGCGGCGCCGAAAGGGTCAGCGAAATCAGCGACCCCATGGCCCCACCGATCAGCACCAATCCGAGCTGGGCCTCGTTGACTCCCAGCCTCACCTGGATGTCGGGCAGCCGCGAGTACATCGCTCCCGTGATCAGGGAAAAGAGGAGAAAACAGACGGCGTGCCGGTGATGCTGACCAAGCGTCATCATGGATTCCAGCCGATCGGCCTGGGGCTATTCGCCCGGCGCCGCATCGGCAAGCGCGGCGCGCGCCGGCCTTTTGCCGAGCGCGCCGGCGAGGACGAAGCTGACAAGAATGAGCGGCAGGCCGATGCCGAACGACCAGCGAATGCCGAACGCCTGCGCCACATTGCCCAAAAGCGGCGGACCGAGCAGGAAGATCACGAACGAGTTCTGCGCGAGCGCTGCGACATTGATCACGGCGGGCCGGTCGGTGCGCTGGGCCGCCGCGGACATGGCCAGCGGGAAGATCGCGCTCGTTCCCACGCCCAGCAGGACGAAGCCGAACAGCGACAGCATCGGCCAGGGGGAGAAATAGACCACAAGCACGCCAGCCAGCATGACGCAAAGCAGAAAGCGCGCCACGCCCTCGGGTGAGTGACGCTCGACGAAGCCATCGGCGAAAAAGCGCGTCGCGGCCTGGCTGAAAGCGAAGCAGGCGACGGCGATGCCGGTGAGAAACGGCCCGGGGTTGAAGATGTTGCGCATGTAGATCGCCGACCAGTCCATGCTCGCCCCTTCGAGCAGCATGGCGCTGAGCGTAACCGCAACGAGAATCATGATCGCGCCGGTGGGCGCGGCGAAGCGGGGGGCCGCCTCGGTGCTGCCGCCGGCCCGATGCGGGGCCGGCTCGAACCGGCCGAGCAGCAGGGCGACGCCCGCAATGCCGATCGGCACGATGAGCGCCAGGTGCAGCTGAGGAGAGATTCCCAATTGCGCCATCCAGGTGCCGAAGACTCCCGCCATGAAGAAGCCGCCGCTCCAGAAGGCATGGGCGCGGTTCATGATGCGGAACCCCATCAGGTGCTCGGTTCGATCCGCCTCCGTGTTGATCACCATCTCGATGCTCCCGATCACCAGTCCGACCGGGATGAGAAGCACGAAGAACGCCACCGGATTCGGCGCGAGCGCCGCTGCCGCATAGAGCAGCGCGAGCAGGGGAATGGCGGCAAGGAGCAGCCGCCGGAAGCCGATCCGCTCAATGAGCGGCGCGGCGAAAGTGAGCGAGATCAGCGTCCCGATCGGCGTGCCGATGAGGCCGAAGCCGAGCGCGCCCTCCGCCACCCCCATCTGGTGCTGGATGTCGGGCAGGCGCGGAAAGATGTTGCCCATGCAGAACGAGTAGACCGCAAAGGCGGCGAATACCCGGAAGTGCGGGGGAAGGTTGAGGCCCAATCTCATCGGGAAGGCTCGCGGCGGTGACGCTGCGACCTTTAATCGGCCAGCGCCGATGAAACAAGCTTCGGCTAGACCACGACCTGGAAATCATCGCGCAGCACGTCGACCCCGGTGAGTGGATTTCGCACGATTTCGATGCGCCGGAACTGCCCTCCGCCGTGATCGCTGTCGGTCGAGCGGACATTGCCGGCCCGGTTGCGCCTGTCGGGTCCGAAATAGGTGGCCGTTTCGTAGTAAACCTGTGGCCGCCCAATCTGGCGGAAAATGCGCTCGCCGAGGTCGCCGCCGCTGTAGGGAAGCGCGATCACATCGTCGAACCCCATGCGGATGCAGGCTTTCGTGCCCTCCACGGACAGGCCGCGGGCAAAATAGATGAGCGGCAGGAAGCGGATGTCGGGCAGAGCCGAGAATCGCACCGCATCGGCCACCGGCTTGAGGCTCGAAACGTCGGGCACTTCGGCGCACAGGAAGAACACCAGAGGCGTCCTGCGCAGCTGCTCCTCAACCCGCCCGAGCCCCGAATAGCGCTCGACAGGATTGAAGCCGAGGGCGTGGGCAAGCTCGAGCAGCGAGGCCGTAGCCCCGTTGCGCGCGCCCACCACGAAGGCTGAGGCGTTCAAGGTCGTAACTCCCGACCGGATGTGCATTCCCGTCCGACTCTTCCCACCGGCGTGGTGAACAACCGGTTAAGGCGCATTTCCCACCTCGCCCGCAAACAGCGGCGCGTGGCGGCGCAGCAGCGCCCCGATGCGATCGAGCACCATCCGGACTTCCCGGCCGTGCCGTTCGTCCTGGTGGCTCACCACCCACTGCTCCTGCATGAGCTCCGGGATCGGCGGCACGACGCGGACGAGGCGCTTGTCGCTGTCGCCGGCAAAGCAGGGCAGCACGGTCAGCCCCGCCCCCGCCGCGACCAGCTCGACCACCGAATGCATGTCGTTGCCGCGCACTCCGACCCGGTCCCCGTGATGCGCCATGAGCCAGCGCGAGGTCTGCAGGTTCGCCCCATCGCCGGTGAGACCGACAAACAGCCCCGCCTCCACGCCATTGACGAGATTGCGCCCGGCATAGAGCGCGTGCGCCACCTTGTTGGTGAGCCGGCCGGCAAGATTGGGCTCCGTCGGCCGCTCCGAGCGGATGCCGATATCCGCGTTGCGCCGGCCGATATCGATCTTTTCATAGGCGGTGACGAATTCGAGCCGGAACGGGTCGCTGACCGTCCACAGCTCGCCAATGTGCCGGCTGAGGAAGTCTGTGGTCCAGGTGCCGGCCGACACGCGCACCACGCGGTCGCCCAGCGTCCCGTCGCGCCAGCGGGTAAGCGAGGTCATCGCCGCTTCGACGTCTTCCGCCCGCCGCAGCAGCTCCTCGCCGGCCGGGGTCAGGGCATATCCGGTGTGCGAGCGCACAAAGAGCGGCTCGCCCACCTGCCGTTCGAGCGCCGTGACGCGCCGCCCCAGGGTCGCCGCGCTCAGCCCCGTCGTCTTGCTCGCTGCGCTCAGGCCGCCCAGCCGGGCGACATCGAGAAACAGGCGGAGATCGGCCCAGTCTATGCTCATTTCATTTCTGAAAAGCCTATCGCGGACCTGCTTGTAGCAAATCGGACCGAGTCCGCACAAATTGACTGGCGCCGCTCGTGCTTTCGTCCTCCCAACGGGCCGGGCGGCATTTCACTTCTGAATGACCATCCAAGGAGGCTGCAATGTTCAGCACCCTGCGCTCCCACTTTGCCGCCTGGCGCGACTACCGTGAAACCGTCTACCAGCTGGGCCTGCTCGACCACCGTATTCTGGTCGATGCCGGCATCGAGCCGGGCCGCATCCGGGCCCGCGCCCGGGCCGCTGCCATAGCGCGGCACCGGCCATGCCTCACGTGAACAGGTCGACAAGCTCGAACCTTGTGACATCCACGACTCCGAGATCGCTGAGCCGCAGCTCGGGGATGACCGGCAGCGCCAGGAACATGTGCTGCATGACGGCATTGTGGAGCGTGCATCCGCAGGCCGCCATGGCGCGGACCAGCGCCTCCGACTTGCGGGCGACGACCTCGGCCCGCTCGTCGGACATCAGTCCGGCGATGGGGAGTTCGACGAGCGCCAGTTCGCGGCCCTTGCTGAACACCACCAGCCCCCCGCCGACCTCCTGCAGGCGGTTGGCGGCGAGCGCCATATCCTCGCGATTGGTGCCGACCACGATGATGTGGTGGCTGTCATGGGCGACGGTGGAGGCCACCGCGCAATCCACCGTGTAGCCGAAGCCCGACACGAACCCATTGACGATCTTGCCGCTGCCGGCATGCCGCTCGACCACCGCGACCTGCGCAACGTCGCCGGCGCGATCCATCATCACGAGCCCGTCCTCGACGGCGAGCACCCGCTCGAGCTTGCGCGTCGGCGCCTGGTTTTCGACGATGCCGATGACCCTGGCCGTTACGGCATTCTTGCCCGCGGGCGCGAGGATGGCGAAATCCTCCGCCGCCACCTTGCGCGCGACCTTGACGGTGTTGCGCGCAAACTCGGGATAGGCGTAGGGGGCGATCTCACGGACGAGCCGGCCGTTTTCGGCCCAGACTGCGCCCTGTGCGATGACAGTCTCGATGGGCAGCTGCACAAGATCGGAACTCAGGATCAGGTCCGCGCGCCGTCCGGGCGTGATCGAGCCGAGCTCGCGCTCGAGCCCGAAATGCGCGGCGGTATTGAGGGTGGCCATCTGGATGGCCGTCATCGGCCTGAGCCCCTGCGCGATCGCATGACGCACGGCGTGGTCGATATGGCCCTCTTCGACCAGCGTGGCCGCGAAGCGATCGTCGGTGCAAAGGATGAAGTTGCGCGGGTCGAGACCGCCTTCGGTGATCGCCTTGACCTGCGGGGCCACATCGAACCAGGCCGAGCCGAATCTCAGCATCGCCCGCATCCCCTGCCGGACGCGCGCGATGGCATCGACGGCGCGTGTGCCCTCATGATCGTCGGCGGGACCGCCCGCGACATATCCTGCGAACGGCCGGCCCAGATCGAGCGAGGCGTAGTGGCCGCCCACCGTCTTGCCCGCCCGCTGCGCGGCGGCGATTTCGGCCATCATCTTGCGGTCATTGGCGGCAACGCCGGGGAAATTCATCATCTCCCCCAGCCCGATGATATTGGGCCAGCCCATCGCTTCGGCGACATCGTGCTCGTCGATGGTGGCGCCGGCCGTTTCGAGCCCCGGCGCAGCCGGCACGCAGCTGGGCATCTGCACATAGACATTGATGGGCATTGCCGCGGCCTCGTCGTGCATCAGCCGCACGCCGGAAAGCCCGAGCACGTTGGCGATCTCGTGCGGATCGATGAACATCGAAGTCGTGCCATGCGGAATGACCGCGCGGCAGAACTCGGTGACTGTCACCATGCCGCTTTCGACATGCATGTGCCCATCGCACAGGCCCGGAACGAGATAGCGCCCGGCCGCGTCGATCACCTGCGTTCCAGGCCCGCGGGTATAGGCGAGGTCGGGGCCGACGGCGGCGAAACGCCCGGCCTTGATGGCGACGTCGGTGCCGGCAAGGATCTCGCCCGAATGCACGTTCACCCAGCGCCCATTGGTGACCAGCATATCGGCCGGAGCGCGGCCCATGGCCACCTCGACGAGCTGCGGGCCGGTTTCGGACCAGGGACGGATCGGCATCAATCGCCTCCTTGTTGACGCTCCCGGCGCATGAGAGTGGCGGCAACTCCTGCCGTCAAGCCGCGCCCCCTCATCGTTCCGGTTTGCCAGTAAGGCCCCGGCATGCTTACTCGCGCCATGACCGTGCCGCGCCACACCCCCTATGACGGATCCTCGAAACTGTTCGAGATCGGCCTCAAGCCGCTCGAGCCTGACGACTGGGTCGATGTGGACGGGCGCCTTGCCGCCGATCTCGAGGAAAAGGAACGGCTGCTTGCCGCCACGCCCGAGGAGGTTTTCGCCGCCGAGCCCGGCACCTGGGCGGGGCAGCAGGAGGCGCTGGCGCTGCTGGCGGCGCACCTTCCGGCGCGCTTTCCCCAGATCTACCGCCACCTTGGCGAGGCCATTGAAATCGTGCCCGCCGGCCGCCGCATCGATCTTGCTGCAACGCCGGCGCTGGTCACCGCCGCGCGGCTGATCCAGGAGGATCTGGTGCTGATGCATCGCGGCGAGAGCGGCTGGCGGCTTGCCGCCGGCTGCGTGTGCTTTCCCTCGTCCTGGCGGGTCAGCGAGAAGTTCGGCCGCCCGGTGGATGAAATCCACGGCCCGGTCCCCGGCTTCGGACCGGGCACGCGCCCGGCCGAACTCATTTCCCGCATGTTCGACAATCTGCAGCCCTCCCGCCTGGTGATCCGGTGGAACTGGTCGCTCTATGGCGACGCCTCGCTGGCCCACCCCGTGCCGCCGCCCGCGCCCCGTTTCGGCACGGGCCGATCGGCCGAGCATGTGTTTTTGCGCACCGAACGGCAGACCATGCGCAAGCTGCCGCAAAGCCGCGACATCCTCTTTGCCATCAAGATCGCGGTCGAGCCCCTCGAGGCGCTGGAACAGCATCCTGACCGAGTCCGCATCGCCGCCGCGCTGATCGGCCAGATCGAGGCGCTGAGTCCCGCTCAGCTCGAATACAAGGGCATGACGGCCGATAAGGATCGCCTTCTCGTCCGCCTGAGGGATCTGGCCGCGGCCTGACCCTTTACCTCGGCCCTGCGCTGGTGTTGTCTGCCCGGCGCATCCTGGAGGAGACTCATGAAATACCGCCATCTCGGCCGTTCCGGCCTCGTGGTTTCGCGCATCTGCCTTGGAACCATGACCTTCGGCAACCCCGACTGGGGCTGCGACCTCGAAACGTCGCGGGCGATCGTCAAAACCTTCGTCGATGGCGGCGGCAATTTCATCGACACCGCCGATTCCTATTCCAACGGCGACTCCGAGGCGATGCTGGCCGACATCCTCAAGGCCTATCGCCGCGAGGATCTGGTGCTCGCAACCAAGGGCTTTTTCCCCACGGGCCCGGCCGTGACGGCGCGCGGCCTCAGCCGCAAGCACATTGTCGAGGCCTGCGAGGCGAGCCTCAGACGGCTGGGCACCGACTATGTGGATCTCTACCAGTTCCACGGGCCCGACCCGGTCACGCCGATCGAGGAGTCGCTGCGCGCCGCCGACGACCTGATCCGCGCCGGCAAGGTGCGCTATATCGGCTGCTCGAATTTCTATGGCTGGCAGATCGCGCGGGCCAACGGCATCGCCGCGCTCAGGGGCTACGAGCCGCTGGTGAGCGCCCAGCATCTCTACAACCTCGTGCGCCGCGACATCGAGCGCGAGATTCTGCCCGCCTGCGAGGCCGAGGGGCTGGGCATGATCTGCTGGAGCCCGCTCGCCGCCGGCATGCTGAGCGGCAAGTACCGCGGCAAGGACAAGCCCCCCGAAGGCACGCGCCACGGCCACCAGACCGCGATCGTCCTCAGCCGGTACTGGTTCGACGAAGCAACGCAGATGGTCGAGACGCTGGTGAAGGTCGCAACGCGCATCGGCCGGACCCCGAGCCAGGTGGCGCTGAGCTGGCTGCTGGGCGATGCCCGCATCAGCGCCGCCATCGTCGGCGCCCGGCGCGTCGAGCAGATCGCCGAGAATCTCGAAGCGGGCGACACGGACCTTGCGCCGGAAGTGCGCGATGAACTCACATCCGCCATGCCTCTCGCCATGGGCTACCCCTTCGAGTGGACCCAGATGCAGGTGCCGAACCTGCGCAGGGCCGAGGCCGACCCGCGCCACACGCTGCGCATGCCGTAAGGAACGTCGTTCCAGATCATAGGCCATGCGTCATCGTCCATCGGCTTTGTGGCCTCCGGTTGGGGAAGGGATACGGGCCGCGGGACGCAAGGCACCCCGAGGTATTTTTAGTGGGACGCCCTGCGTCCCGCGGCGCCGAGATTTCCGATCGGGCGATCGAGGCGCCGGAGATGCCCGGCGCGCCCATGCCGCTCCTGACCC
>DASZSH010000014.1:0-17153 GCA_035548755.1 Devosia sp. | reverse complement strand
CCTTCGGCAACGCGCGCTATCAGTATTACGAGACCATCTGCGGCGGCTCGGGCGCGGGGCCGGACTTCGACGGCACCGACGCGGTCCATACCCACATGACCAACTCGCGCCTGACCGATCCCGAGATCCTGGAATGGCGCTTCCCGGTGCTGGTGGAGAGCTTCGCCATCAGGCGCGGCTCGGGCGGCAAGGGCCGGCATCGCGGCGGCGACGGGGTCACCCGCAAGCTGCGTTTCCGCGAGGCGATGACGGCCGCGATCCTCTCCGGCCACCGCAAGGTGCCGCCCTACGGCATGGCCGGCGGCGAGCCGGGCGCCGTCGGGAGAAACTACGTCATCCGCGCCGACGGCAGCCGCACCGAGCTGGGCTCGACCGACAAGACCGAGATGAATCCCGGCGACATGTTCGTGATCGAGACGCCCGGCGGCGGCGGGTTCGGGACGGTGGAGGCGGCGAGGAAAGCGGCGGAGTGAAACCTTTCCGCCCTCGCCGGGCATGTGGAGGCAATTGATCCCAAAATCGACGATGGGGCTGCCGTCCTCGAATTGCGACACCCTCTCCCAGGCTGCACAATCGATCAGCAAACCGTTTCGTTTCACGGTGATGACGTCACGCTGCGATCGTTCTCCATCGATCTCAGGTCCCGGGCCGGCTCGAATCGTGCTTGTGATGACCTGATCGGACGAGGAGGTTTCACCCTCCATGAGCGTCTTGTCGTTCTGAATGGCGAGCGGTGTCTCGCCGACGCCCGGGATATAGCGTCGGACACGAATCTCGACACGGCGCCCTGCGTTGTCGGCATAGGGGCAGGTGCCAAGACTGCCGGGCGCTTCCGGCATCTTCAGCCCTTGCAGCGCGAAGCCTTCGACTTCGATCGGGCAAAGCGCGCCACTGGCCTTGTGCGTGTAGCTGCCATCGCTGGCTTTGATCCAGTCCGACGCGGCGGCGTTCGCTCCTTCCTTCCCATCAGGTGACGCGCACGCTTGGAGTGCCAATAGCAGCAACGCCCCGACCGCAATGGTTCGTTTGATCGGTGCCCCCGCAGGAATTGGCCTCAATCCTGAGGGATTGTAGATCGCTGGACAATTACAATCTTGGCGGCAGAGGCTCAAAAACCCCTCCCCCGGAACGAGGGAGGGGACCATCGTCGCCCTACTTGTCGAACACCGTCAGCTCGGCGCCCTCCGGGGCCACGAAGATCGCGAGCAGGCTGGCGGGTTCCGTGTCGCTGGCGTTCTCGCTCACCAGATGCTCGCTGCCGGGCGGCTCGAAGAAGGTCTCGCCCGCGTGATAGACCTTGACCTCGCCGCCCTTGAGCTGCGAGCGGATGGCGCCGGTCAGGATATAGGCCATCACCACGCCGGCATGATGGTGCGAGACGGACTTGCCGCCGGGGTCGTACTCGACCCGGACCGTGGTCAGGCGCTGGCCGGGCAGGTTGGGCAAGGGCTCGCTCGAGACCAGCGTGACCTTGTCGCCGGGAGGGCTGTCGGCGAAGACATCGGCCGCGCCCGCGAGCGCCAGGCCGGCGCAGAGGGCGAGGGCGGTGGCCAGCTTGCGGCCGGCCTGTTTTGCGACCTTGTTCATGATCTCTGTCCTTCGGATCGATAGAGACCGCGTCAGGCGTTGTGCGGCGCGACGTTCGGCACCATCCGCGAGGAGATCGCGATCCGGTTCCAGCCATTGATGGCCACGACCGCCATGGTGAGGTTGGCGATCTCCTCGTCGGAGAACTGCCGGCGCACCTCCTCGTAGACGACATCCGGCGCATGGCCTTCGGTGATGAGCGTCAGCGCCTCGGTCCAGGCCAAGGCCGCGCGCTCGCGCTCGCTATAGACGGGGGATTCGCGCCAGCCATTCAGGAGGTAAAGGCGCACTTCGGACTCGCCGGCCTTGCGCGCATCGGCGCTGTGCATCGCGAGGCAGAAGGCGCAGCCATTGATCTGCGAAGCCCGCATCTTCACCAGCTCCATCAGCGAATGTTCCAGCCCGCTGTTCTCGATGGTCTGCTGCAGCCCGATCATCGCCTTGTAGGCGGCGGGAGCGGCCTTCGCGACATTCATCCTGGCGTTCATGACATCCATCCTTGCTTCGAGAGGTTGTGGGCGACCAGCCCTCGGGATCACCCGTGTCGGTCGGTGCCAGGAGATGTAGAAGCCTGGTGGCCTAGGCGACAGGGCCAGATTCTGATAGAAATGATAGGCCATGAAAGCCGCCCTTAATTCTCGGATTCGACTGGATATTCGCCTCAAGCGGCGAAGCGGCGGTGCCCTCCACCGCCAGATCTATGAGCGGCTGCGGGCCGATATCCTGGAGGGCCGGCTCGAGCCGGGGCGGCGGCTGGCCTCGAGCCGGGCGCTCGCCAGCCAGCTCGGCGTCGCGCGCGGCACGGTCGAGCTCGCCTATGCCACGCTGGCGAGCGAGGGCTATGTCGAGACCCAGGCCGCGGGCGGCACCCTCGTGGCTTCGAACCTGTCGCGACAGCGCCCGATCCCGCGCGGCCGGCGCATCCAGCCCGTCCGGGCGTTCCTCGATCCGGCGTTCGACACCGCGCAGCCGAAGCCCTTCCAGATGGGGCTGCCGGCGCTCGATCTCTTTCCCCGCAAGCTCTGGTCGCGGCTGGCCGCGCGCAATGCGCGGCGCCTGTCGCTGGGCGCGCTCAGCTATCAGGATGCGGCCGGCGACCGCCGCCTGCGCGAGGCGATCGCGCATTATCTCGCCATCGCGCGCGGCCTTTCCTGCTCCAGCGACCAGATCTTCGTCACGCCCGGCTATCAGGGCGCGCTCGGTCTCATCACGCGCGTGCTCCTGCGGCCGGGCGATCCGGTCTGGTTCGAGGATCCGGGCTATTTCCTCGCGCGCGAGGCCTTAAAGCAGGCGGGCGCGGCGCTGGTGCCGCTGCCGGTCGACCCGGAGGGGATCGATGTCGAGGCGGGCCGCGCGCGGGCGCCCTGGGCGCGTTTCGCGGTGGTGACACCCTCTCACCAGGCGCCGCTCGGCGTGACGCTCTCCCTCAACCGCCGGCTGGCGCTGCTCGCCTGGGCGGCGGAGGCGGGGGCCTGGGTGATCGAGGACGATTACGACAGCGAGTATCGCTATCGCGGCCGTCCTCTGCCGGCCTTGAAGAGCCTCGATGAGGCCAACCGCGTGCTCTATACCGGGACCTTCAGCAAGGTGCTGCATCCGGGCCTGCGGCTGGGCTATCTCGTGGTGCCGCCGCCGGAGCTGGAGCGGTTCGATCGCGCGGCGTCGCTGCTGATGCCGAGCCAGGGCTACCTCGACCAGATGACGGTCGCCGATTTCATGACCGAGGGACATTTCGCGCGCCACATCCGACGCATGCGCCAGCTCTATGCCGAGCGCCGCGAGGCGCTGGCGACAGCCCTCGAGCGTCGGCTCGGCGATCGCCTGCGCGTCGATCTGCAGGCGGGCGGGCTGCATCTGCTGGGCTGGCTGCGCGAAGGATCCGACGACGAGGCGCTGTCCCAGCGCGCCTGGGCGCAAGGCTTGGCGCCATTGCCGCTGAGCCGCGCCGTGATGCAGGCGCGCCTGCCGCCGGCGCTGGCGATGAGCTTCACCAATGTGCCCGTCGAGGAATCCGCGGCCGTGGTGGAGCGGATGGCGGCGGTAATCGAGGGGGCGGGGTGACATCGATTTCTGTCTCCTCCCCCGTCTTCGGGGGAGGATTAAGGAGGGGGCTGCTCGCTGTCAGAAACCGAGCAGCCCTCTCCCTGGCCCTCTCCCGCGAAGCGGGAGAGGGGATAGAGATTCTCGCCTGCTGCCTCGCTGACCTTTAAACCGGTCCCCAGCCCCATTAGCTCTTTGTTCAGGCTTCACCCGCTAGGGTTGAAAGCTGCAGCCAAAGCTGCCGGTGCGGCCCTGCTTTCATTTGATATTCCGACCGACTTCCGTCGCATTCCTCGAAAGTTTTAGGCGATGTCCACCCTTCATGCGATCGACGAAAAGCCGCTGGCGATGCGCCGGCCGGGTCCGGGCAAGACCGGCCATGTCATCGCGGTCTCCGGTTCCTCGGTCACGGCCATCCTGAAGCCGGGTGCCGAGGGCGTGCGCATCGGCTCGATCGTGCGCATGCCGACCTCGGCCTCGGACGTGTTCGGGATGGTGACCAGCCTGCGCGCCGAGAACGCGCAGGCCGAGATCGCTCCCACCGAGAAGCATCTCGCCGAGATCCAGCTCCTGGGCGAAACCCTGCGCGCCGCGAACGGCCAGATGGGCAGCTTCCAGCGCGGCGTCTCGATCCATCCGGTGCTCGGCACCGACCTCTTCGCCGCGACCCATGACGAGCTGGGCATCGTCTATGCGCGGCCCAAGGCCGCGAACCTGCGCGTCGGCACGATCCACCAGGACGCGACGCTGCCGGCCTTCGTCAGCACCGACGATCTCCTCGGCAAGCATTTCGCCGTGCTGGGCGTGACGGGCTCGGGCAAGTCTTGCTCGGTCGCCCTTATTCTGCGCGCGGTGCTCGACCAGAATCCGGGCGGCCATGTGGTGCTGCTCGATTCCCACAACGAATATGCCCAGGCCTTCGGCGATCGCGCCGAGCTGATCAGCCCGACCAACCTCCAGCTTCCCTATTGGCTGCTCAATTTCGAGGAGATCGTCACCGTCTTCGCCAGCCGCACCGGCGAGACGATGGAGGCGGAGCATGCGGTCCTCAAGGCCGCCATCGTCGAGGCCAAGCGCAAGTTCGCCGGCCCCGGCAAGGAGCTCGACTATGTCACGGTCGACACGCCGGTGCCGTATCGTCTCGGTGATGTGCTGCGCCAGATCGACGCCGCGATGGGCAAACTCGAGAAGCCCGAGAACAACGCCGCCTATCTGCGCCTCAAGGCGCGCATCGAGGCGCTCAGCAACGACCGCCGTTTCGCCTTCATGTTCTCCGGCCTCACGGTGCGCGACAACCTGATCGACATCCTCTCGCGCATCCTGCGCATGCCGGTCGAGCGCAAGCCCATCACCATCTTCGACATCTCCGGCGTGCCCTCCGAAATCACCGACGTGGTGGTCTCGGTGCTCTGCCGCACGCTGTTCGATTTCGCGCTCTGGAGCGACCGCAGCCGCGCCATGCCGATCCTCCTCGTTTGCGAGGAGGCGCACCGCTATGTGCCGCGCGACGAGACCCAGACGCCGGGCCCGACCGGCAAGGTCGTCGCCACGATCGCGCGCGAGGGGCGCAAATACGGCGTCGGGCTCTGCCTGGTGAGCCAGCGGCCCTCGGAGCTGTCGGCCACGATCCTCTCCCAGTGCAACACGCTCTTCGCGCTGCGCATGAGCAACGAGCGCGACTGCAATTTCGTGCGCAACGCCCTGCCGGATTCGGCGATCGGCCTGCTCGAGGCGCTGCCGGCGCTGCGCACCCGCGAGGCGATCGTGGTGGGCGAGGGCGTCACCGTGCCGATGCGGCTTTCCTTCGACGAGCTCGATCCGCAGTTCCGCCCCAAGAACGGCACGCCACCCTTCTCCCACGCCTGGGCCGCGGACAGCGCCAGCCGGGAGTTCATCGCCGACACGATCGAGCGCTGGCGCAAGCAGCTCAGGGACTAGGTTGCCGGCAGCGAGTCTGCCCCCTCCCTGGCCCTCCCCCTGAACGGGGGAGGGGACAAGAGCTTCGTTTTCGCCGTCTTCCAATCAGGTAAGTTGGCCTCGCGCGATGCCTTCGTACCAGATCCCCTCCCCCGTTCAGGGGGAGGGCCAGGGAGGGGGTTGCGCGATCTCCATGCGCGAGTCACCCCTTGCTCCAATCCTTCCTCGACCTGATCCACAGCCTCGGCCCCTGGGGCACCGCCTTCCTGCTGCTGGTCGCCTTCGGCGCCGGCATCCTGCGCGGCTATACCGGGTTTGGCTTCGCGCTGGCGGCGGTACCGGCGCTGACGGTGATCCTCGATCCTGCCGACATGGTGCCGGCCGTGACGCTCATCACGCTCCTGGGTGGGCTGCAGCTTGTGGTGAAAGTCTGGCGCCAGGCGGACTGGCCCTCGGTCTGGTTGCTGCTGGCGGGCGCCGTTCTCGGCCTGCCCTTCGGCGTGATCATGCTGCGCGACCTGCCGGCGGACCTGATGCGCGCCTTCATCGGCCTCGTCGTGCTGGCCGCGGTGCTGCTGCTCTGGCGCGGCTTCAGCTTCAGCGCCGCACCCACCAAGGCGACCCGCCTGGCGCTCGGCGTTCTTTCGGGCCTGCTCAACAGCTCGACCTCGATGGGCGGCCCGCCCGTGATCATCTTCTTCCTGGCCTCGCCGGCGGGGGCCGCCGTGGGCCGCGCCTCGCTCCTGGTCTATTTCTTCCTGCTCTCCTGGGTGACGCTGGGCAGCGCTGCCCTGGGCGGCCTTCTCACCCTGCAGGTCCTGCTCCTCACCATCCTGATGCTGCCCGCCATGTCGCTCGGCAACTGGGTCGGCGCGCATCTCTTCACCAGAAGCACCGCCCACACCTACCGCCGGGTCGCGCTGATCGTGCTGGCGAGCGTGGCCGCGGTCGCGATCGCGCGAGCGCTCGCAGGTCTGGTCGGCTAGCTCTCGGGATGGATGATCACGCCGTCAAGGGGGTCGGCGTTGTGCTGACGGTCCGCCGCTACCAGAGCCACTTCTTCAGGGTCGCCAAGCCGCGGGGGAAGAACAGCATGACTGAAATCAGCAGCGCTCCGAACAGGATGAGGCGCCAAGCGCCGATCCCGCGCAGGGCTTCCTGGAACCCAACGATAAGGAAACCCGAGAATATCGGGCCGAACAGCGTGCCTCGACCACCGAGATAGGTGACGGTGAGCACTTCGATCGTGCGCGAGACGCCGAACTCTGTGGGAGAGGGCGACAGGATCCCGATATAGTGGGCGTAGAAGGCGCCGACAATGCCGGTGAAGAACGACGCGATCGAGAAATTGATCAGCTTGTACTTCGTCGCGCTCAGCCCCAGGCTCTCGGCGGCCAGCTCGTCGTCGCGGATGGCCTTGAAGGCGCGCCCCGCATTCGAGTTCACCAACCACCAGCAGGCGAGAACGATGGCGGTGCCGATGACCAGCAGCGCGTAGTAGTAGGCATGGAGATTGGCCCGTGAAAAGTCGATCCCAAGCAGATCGGGAAAGGGCATGACGGTCAGCCCGAGCATACCGCGCGTTATCTCTGTGCTGTTGGCGATTGTCAGCCGGATCGTCTCCCCGACGAACCAGGTGAGCAGGCCGAGATAGAGGCCCTTCACCCTGAGGGCGATCAGGCCGGTGAAGAAGCCGAGCGCCATGCACAGGATGCCCCCGACCAACAGGCCCACCCACGGGTTGACCCCCATGAAGGAGGCGCCCAGAGCTGACGCATAAGACCCTGCGGCAATGAAGCCGGCATAGCCGAAGTTCGTGAGGCCGCAATAGCCGACCATGAGGTCGTAGATCGCGCCGAAGACGCCGAACATTAGCGCCGCGATCAGGATCGAGAGGATGAAATGGTCGCTCACGAACAGCGGGGCGAGTACCAGCGCGCCCAGGAGAACGGCCAGCTTGGCCGCCCGCATGGCTGGTGAACGCCATGCGCGCCCGAACGGCTGGAGGACGGCAGCGGCCTCGTTCACGGGCGAGCCCCTTGAACCGCGAAGAGCCCTTGCGGCCGGATGACCAGCACCAGAACCACGAGCGCGGCGGTCAGTACGTGCTGCCAGCCCGCCGCCAGGAAGAAGACGGCAAAGGCCTCGATGATGCCGAGCAAAAAGCCGCCGACGATCGCACCGGGCAGGTTCCCCAATCCACCGAGCACAACCACCGCGAAGCTCTTCATGGCAGGCAACATGCCGACGGTGGGATAAGCCGGAAAGATGGTGATAAGGAGAGCGCCGGAAATGCCTGCGAGCGACGCACCGATGCCGAAGGTGATCATGTAAATCTGACGGACGCTGATTCCGAGCGCCCGGGCCGCTTCCGCGTCCTGGCCCGTCGCGCGAATCGCCTTGCCGAGGGGGGTGTAGCGCACGAACAGCCATACGCCCGCGCCGACCACGAGGGTGGCGGCGAGAATCACAAGCCTGTCATAGCTCAGCGAGATGCCCATGATGTCGAGGGAGCCCGGAATCATCTCCACCAAGCCCTGGCGGCGGCTGCCGACCAGCTCGGTCGCGAGGTTCTGAAACACCACCGTGAGCCCGATCGTGAGCACGAAGGCGTCGAGAAGCCAGCCGCGCCCCGATCGTCGCCTCAGCGGATCGATGAGGACCCGCTCGATGAGCATCCCGACCACGAAAAGCACGACAGCCGCCGCGGCAATTCCGGCAAGGATCGGAAACCCGAGGGAGGCCACGACGAAATACATGACGTAGGCGCCGATCATGAACAACTCGCCATGCGCGAAGTTCACGACGTTCAGGATTCCGAATATCAGCGACAACCCCACCGCCATCAGGGCATACATCGAGCCTCGCACCAGTCCTTGCGCCAGGAGTTCGAGGAGGATGGACGGGTCCAGAAGAAGGCTGAAGTCCATCAGATCCACTCCTTGATGATGTCGGCAAGGCGGTGCTTGAACTCCGCCGCCGGGCCGTGATGGCTGTTGGCTCCCATCTTCAGCACGTACACATAGTCGGCAATCTGGAGAGCCTTCCGGATGTTCTGGTCCACGAGCAGGATCAGGTAGCCGGCCTTCTTCAGCGCCCCGATCTGCTGATACACTTCCTCGACCAGCGACGGCATCAGGCC
Source organism: Devosia sp. (assembly GCA_035548755.1). Lineage (GTDB taxonomy): Bacteria > Pseudomonadota > Alphaproteobacteria > Rhizobiales > Devosiaceae > Devosia_A. The sequence goes on along the minus strand of DASZSH010000014.1, from coordinate 8,467 downwards.
GACCGAGGGCTCGTCCAGCAGAAGCGTCCTGGGGTTTGTCATGGTGATGCGGGCGATCTCGAGCATGCGCTGCTCGCCGCCCGAGAGCGATCCAGCCCGCGCATTCCGCTTCTCCGCCATCCTCGGATACTGCTCGTAGGCGCGCGCCAGCGCGTCCAGCACGCGCCGCCGGTCGCGGCGGATCGTCCAGCAGCCGAGCTCGAGATTCTCGGCGACCGTCATGGAGGGAAAGACGCTCCGGCCCTGGATCAGATAAGCGACGCCCTCGGTCAGCATCTGTTCCGGCTCCAGACCGGTCACCGTCCGGCCGAAATGCTCGACTGTCCCGGATGCGGGCTTGAGATAGCCGAAGACCGCTCGCAGCAGGGTCGATTTGCCGGCGCCGTTGGGCCCGATGATCGTGGTCACCATGCCTTCTTCGGCGCGCAGGTTCACGCCGCTCAGGATCGGGACCTCGCGTGTGTAGCCCGCCGTCAGGCCGCTGATCGTGAGGCTCATCAGACGGCCGCCTCCGCCTGGCCCAGATAGGCCTCGATGACCCGCGGATCATGCCGAACGCTCTCCGGTGTGCCGTCCGCGATTTCCTGGCCGGCGGCGAGAACCGTGAGGCGGGAACAGAGTTGCGACAGATGCGGCACTTCGTGGCTGATGAGCAGGAAGGTGAGGCCCTTCTCCTGACGCAGGGCGAGGATGACCTGGATCAGCTTCTCGCACAGGATTGGACTGATCCCGTTGAATGGCTCGTCGAGCAGGACCAGCGACGGCTCGATCATGAGAACCCGGGCGAATTCCAGCAGTTTCTGCTGCCCGCCCGATATCTCGATTGCCGGGCTCCGCGCGAGGTGGGAAAGCCGCACGAGATCGAGGAGTTGTTCCGCCTTGGCCCGTGCCGCGCGGCCAGACAATCCGAGCTCGATCGCCGGCACCAGCATGTTCTCGAGGACCGACATCTCCCGAAACACGCGCGCGATCTGGAAGGTACGGCCGATCCCGGCCCTTGCGATGCGGGACATGGAGAGGCCGGTGATGTCGCGCCTCCGGAACGTGACCGTGCCGGCCGAAGGCGGATAGATGCCGTTGATCACATTGAAGAAAGTCGTCTTGCCGGCGCCGTTGGGACCGATGAGGCCGTGAACGCTCGCCTCTTCCACGGCGAGGTTGACACCGTTGAGCACGATACTGCCGCCGAACTGCTTCCTGAGGCCCCTGACCTCGAGTATGGGCGCCATGCTCATCCGCCCAGCAGTTCGTCTTCGAAAGGAAAGTGCGAGAGGCATCGCACGCCCGTTCGCGTGACCAGAACCTGCTCCTCCAGCTTCACGCCTTCGTGGCCGCCCTCCGCGCCGATGAAGCTTTCAATGCACAGCGTCATGTTCTCTTCGACGGTGCCGTCATAGCCGGCACTGTCCCAGTCGTAACGGTGGTAGATCGCCGGATATTCGTCACACATACCGATGCCGTGCATCAGCACCATGTAGCGGTTTCTGATATAGGGCTCCGGAATCCGCCAGGCCTTCTGCGACAGCTCGCGAAAGCTCACGCCGGGCCGCAGGAGCTCCATGTTGTGCTGGATCTCCTCGAACGCGAGCTTGTAGAGGTCGCGCTGAGCCGGGGTCGGTTTTCCGGGGCCACAATGGAAGGTCCGGGACATGTCGGCGCAGTAGCCCAGCGGACCGACCATGTCGGTATCGAATCCCACGAGCTCGCCGGGGCGCACCATCCGGTCGCTGGCTTCCTGCAGCCAGGGATTGAGGCGGTCGCCGGACGAGAGCAGCCGGCCCTCGATCCAGTCGCCGCCCATGGCGATGTTGGTCTGGTGCAGCAGGGACCAGAGCTCGTTCTCGGTGATGCCGGGGACGAGCGCCGCCCGCATCTTGGCCGCACCGGCCTCCGCGACGGCGAGAGCCAGGTTCATGCAGAGAACTTCGTCGGGAGACTTTATCGAACGGGCGCGTTCGACGAAGCCCTGCGCCGGCACCAGGTCCAGATTCTGTTCGCGAAGCGCGGTCACCGCGCTCGACTGCCCGAAGTCCGTGGCAATTCTCGGCCCCGCGCCGCAGTGAGTGCGGACCAGCGCGCCCATTTCGTCAGCCCAACGTCGGATGGTTTCTTCCTCACGAGGTCCAGCGAAGAAGTGGCTGAGCGGCAGCGCGACACGAAACTCGGCGACCGTTTCCAGGCCTTCGGCGGTGGCGCGGTAGCTTTCCCCGTCGAAGAGAACGACCGGGCCTTCCACGGGAACGAAGAGGTACCGCATCGGCACATGCATCTGGAAGACGGAGGCGTTCCGGCTTCCGGTCGCATAGCGGATGCTGATCGGGTCGACCAGGATGGCGGCAGCACAATCGCCGGCAGCTAGCTCCGCGCGTAGACGGCCGAGCCGATAGGAGCGGAGGCGCTTCAGGTCGAGCTGCGGCTCCGTATCTGTGAGGCGGTTGACAGGCAGGCGAAGCGCCGCCTCGGAGCCGTTCGGGGCCATGACTGCGTGAAACATGTGCTTGCTGCCTGCCACGGAGCGTCAGAAGGAAGGAGGCGTGATGACCCAGATCCACCGGACGGGGCGATCCCCGATGACTTTGGCGGAATGGGCCAACCGGCTCGAGAAGTAGATCGAATCGCCTTCCTCAAGGATGTAGGAGCGTCCGCCGACCGTGAGCTCGTAGGTACCCTCCAGGATGAAGCCGAACTCCTCGCCATCGTGGGTCCAGGCTTCGCTTTCGCTGATTTCGCCGGGCTGCATGACGCCCAGAATCACCTCGAGGCGGCCCTGGAGATCGGGCACCAACAGATAGTTCATCGACTTTGCGCCGGGGTACTTGAACGCCTTGCGACGATTCTTGCGGACGACGCGCGCCGGCTCGGCCGGTTCCGCCGGCCGGTCCCCATGCGGATGGGGATCCGCACTGTCGGTGTCGGTTTCGTCATCGAAGAGCTGTGCCAGGGACGCGCCGAGTACGTCGCAAATGCGCTTGATCGACGCGATCGAGGGAGTCGTCTGATCGGACTCCACTTGGCTGATGAAGCTTCTCGACAGTGCCGCCCCCTGCGCGACCTGTGCCAACGACATGCCACGCTTCTTCCGCAGTTCGCGCAGCCGCGCCCCAAACTTCATGCTCATGGCCACCTCGATTTGCCTGTTCAGCCGAGGTGAACAATGTAAGCGCTGGCGCGTGGCCTCACTACCCTGGCGCGTAGCAGATTTTCCGATTCTACTGTTCTTCATAACTGAACTTTGTTCGACATAACTTGACAAATGTTCAGTCTGGTTGCAACATGCAATTCGTTTCTGGTTGCATGGGAGGCAAAACAATGAATGACCAGAGGGGCGGAAAAACGAATCCGCCGCGAATGAACCGCAGGGAGCTGCTGGCCGCTTCGGCCGCCGGCTTGGTTGCTCTGACCTTTTCAGCAGGCGTGAATTCGGCGCGGGCCGACGGGAAGCCGATCAAGATCGGCTGTCTTGCGCCCTTCACCGGACCCTCGAGCCGCACGGGCGAGAACATCCGCCAGGGCACCATGATGGCGATCGAGGATGCGCGCGCGGACGGGGAGATTCCCCTGACCGTGGACGGGGAGAAGCGCGATATCGAGATCGTTCTGGTCGACGACCAATCTGATCCGGAGAAGGGTGTTCTCGCTCTTCGCGATGCAGTCAGCCGCGAAGGGGTGGAATTCATGATCAATGGATGGCATTCGTCCGTTGCGCTCGCGACCATGGACGTCGAGGCGGATCTGGGCATCGTCCATCTGGGCAATCTCGGCGAATCGCAGTCCATCGCCGACAAGATCAATTCGGACGTGAACCGTTATGCCGGCTACTTCAAGAGCTATTCCTCGCCGGCCTCGTTCTCGGTCCTCTATGGAGCTCCGCTGAACTATTTCCGCGAGAAGGGGCTCTGGAAGCCGGCGAACCTGAAGGCCGCGGTCCTGGTTGAGGACACGGATTATGGCCGGAGCTGGGGCGAGGCACTGGTCACGAGCCTCAAATCGGCGGGCTATGAGGTGAGCGGCTTCGATGTGGTGCCCTTCGAGGAGACCGAGTTCTCACCCATCATCACCAAGTATCGCGCGCAGCAGATTTCCCTGGTGATGACCACGATCACCGCGCCGGTAGGTGCCTCGAATTTCGTGAAGCAGGTCCGGACGCAGAAGCTGAAGGCGCTGCTCGTCAGCCACGGCCTGACCTGGTTCAGCGAGTGGCACGAGCTGACCGGAGAAGCCTCCGACTACAACGTCACCATGGACTCGCCGGCACCCCTGGCGCCCTGGCAGACCGAGTGGAACCAGCGTTTCAAGGCGAAGTATGGCGAGGATCCGAGCATCACCGCGTCGGGCCTGCCTTACGACTATACGCGGATGGCCATCAAGGCGATCAATCAGGCCGGCACGCTCAAGCGGGAAGCGCTGATCGAGACGATCCGCTCGATGGAATACAAGGGCATCTGGAACTTGTACAAGTTCGCGAAAGAACCCGGCCCGAACGCGACCTCGCCCAACGAGGTCCTGACTGGCCCCTTCATGAAGGGGTTCTTCTTCCCGATGGTGCAGCTCATGGGGGGCGAGCGCAAGGTGATCTGGCCGCTCGAGTTTGCTTCCGCCGAGTTCGTCGCACCTCCCTGGCTCTGAACGACAAGGGCGCCGCTGGTTCTCGGCGGCGCCCTTTCCAAGATCGAGATTTCCACGCTCGCCTCTTCCCCTGAGATGAGGCGAAGCGCGAATGCAGGGTTGAAATGGCACGAGAATATCTCGCTTTCGGCCAAGCCGAATACCGCGACAGGATGGCGCGCGCGCGGGCGACGATGCGGGAAAACGGGCTCGACGCGGTCATCATCGTCTCGCCCGAATCGCTCTACTATCTCTCCGGTTACGATTCATGGACCTCGGCGGTTAATCCGCAGGGGCTGGTGGTGAGTTCGGGCGAAGACAACCCGACCCTCCTCATCCGGAACTACGACTACGCGCTCGCGCGGGAGTCGACCTTCGTCGAGGATATCCGGACCTTCAGGCTTGGGATCGACAACCCGGCGGGGATGCTCGCGGATATCGTCGGGAAGAAGAGACCGGGCTATGCCCGCGTCGGCGTCGATCTGCAATCTCCCGCCGTGACCGGCCGGTTCGCGCTGGATCTGGCCGATGCGCTCGGCGGCGGCGCGCTGGTCGACGCGACCGATCTTCTGGGCGAGTTGCGATTGATCAAATCGTCGCCCGAGATCGCCTATATCCGGCAGGCCGCCGGCTATGCCGCGGCGGGGCTGGCCGAGACGAAGCGGGCCTTGCGGGCGGGACGAACCGAGATCGCCGTGGCCGCAGACGTCGAGGCCGCTGTCCGGAAGGCGGGGAGCGACTACTGGGCCATTCCGATGGAATTCACCACCGGCCCTCGAACGGCGGCGGGCCATGGGGCGCCTCGCCCGCGGGTCATCGGAGCGGGAGACCTGGCGCATTTCGAGTTTGCGGGCGTTGCGGCCCGCTATCACGTCACGGCCATGACGACCATGGCCGTGACGAGCGCCAGCAAGCGCATTCGCGACCTTCATCGGATCTGTGCGGAGTCCGTCACGGCGGGCGTGGCCGCCGTCAAGGTGGGGGCTCCCGCCGCGGCGGCCGAGATCGCGTCGTTGAGGCCGCTGGAGCGCGAAGGGATCGACGGTTTCGCGATCGCGCGGTTCGGATACGGCATCGGCGTCGCCTATCCGCCGATCTGGCTCGAGACGCTGCAGATATCCCGCACTTCGGCGCATGTCCTGCAGGCGGGGATGGTTTTCGTGCTCCATACGACGCTCACGCTTCCCGACGAGAACCTCGGTTTCATGCAAGGCGGCACCTATCTGCTGACCGAGACCGGCGTTCAGATGCTTGTCGGCGATGGCGACAGCCCTTTGGTCACCGTGTGACGGGCTTGCTCCGTTCGGATGGCATTCCTCTTGGATGGGAGAAGGATCGTGGCTGAGGTACCGTTCGCTGCATTTTCCGAAACGGAGCATCGCGCGCGCCTGGCACGCGCCCGGACGGCGCTCGGCGAGGCAGAATTCGACGGCTGCATCGTTATCGCACCGGAGAACCTTTTCTATCTCGCCGGCTACGATTCCATCTCTTCATATGTCGGTCCGCAGGCGCTGGTTTTCAGCGCCAAGGGCGGTGGTGATCCGACGCTCCTGGTACGTGACTTGGACTTGCCCTTGGTGCGAGAGACGAGCTGGATCAAGGACGTCCGCACCTACCATCTCAACCAGGACGATGTGGGTGCGCTTCTCGCGGCCATCGTGCAGGAAAAGGGGCCCGGCAAGGGAAACTGGGGGCTCGAAGTCAATTCCTATGCGGTGACGGCGGGCTACGCGAAGCTGCTGGGCGACGCCCTTCCCGCGCTGCGCTTCAAGGATGTGGGGCCCCTCCTGAGCCGGCTTCAATACATCAAGTCGGCGGCAGAAATTGCCTATGTCCGGGAGGCGGCCGGTTACGCCAATGTCGGCGTCGCGGCGGCCCGCGAGGCGCTTCGGGCGGGAATGAAGGAAACCGCCCTTTGTGCCGCAGTGGAGGGCGCCGTGCGCAGGGCAGGGAGCGACTACCCGGCGATTCCGACCGAATGTGCCAGCGGCAGCCGCTCGGCCGGCGGGCATGCGACGGCGATGCCGAAGATCATCGGCCCCAACGAGCTCGTGCATCTCGAGTTCGCCGGTGTAGCGCGCCGCTATCACAGCGTTTCCATGCTGACGATGGCTACGGGCGATCCGGGGCCGCGCGCGCGATGGCTTTACGGCGTGGCGTTGGAATCGCTGCAGAAGGGTCTGGAGGCCTGCCGGCCGGGCGCCAGCGTCGTCGATATCGACAACGCATCCCTCGCGCCCATCATCAAGGCGGGCATAGGTCATGCCGCGCAGATGCGATTCGGGGTTGGGATCGGGATCGGCTATCCGCCGGTATGGGTGGGCACGTTCCAGATCGATCGGTTCTCCGACGGCGTGCTACACCCCGGTATGGTCTTCTATGTGCATGCTTGGCTGTCTTTGGCGGATGAAAGGCTGGGCGTCATGCTGGGCGGCAGCTATCTCGTCGGCGAGACCGCCGTGGAGCAATTGTCGGGAGCGGGTCCGGTCGAGTTGTTCACCGCCTAAGTTCCCCAGCCCGTGAGCCCACCCTCTGGATCGTAGGGCCTGGTTCCTGGGTACTGATTCCAGTCGTCAAAGCTCCAGGAGTCGCGCCGTGTGGCGGGCGATGACCAGTTCCTCGTCGGTCGGGACGGTATAGGCGGCGGTCCTGGCCTTGGTGCGGGTCAGCAGGGGGCCGCCGCGCGCGTTGGCCGCTTCGTCGAGTTCGATCCCGAGCCAGGCGAGGTCGCGGCAGACGCGGGCGCGGATCGGCGCCGCGTTCTCGCCGACGCCGCCGGTGAAGACCAGCGCGTCGAGCCCGCCCAACGCCGCGGCGAGCGAGCCGGTGTGGCGGACGATGGCATAGCAATATTGCTCGATGGCGGCGGCAGCGCGCGGGTCGGGGCTCTCCAGCAGCGTCTTCATGTCGGCGCTGAAGCCGGAGAGGCCCAGGAGGCCGCTCTTGTTGTAGAGCAGGTCCTCGAGCGCCTTGAGGTCCATCTTCTCCTCGCGGATGAGATGGAGGAGGGCGCCGGGATCGAGACTGCCGATGCGCGTGCCCATCACGATGCCGTCGAGCGTGGAGAAACCCATGGTGGTGGCGTGGCCCTTGCCGTCGAGCACGGCCGCCATGCTCGCGCCATTGCCGAGATGGGCGATGACGAGGCGCTTCGGCAGCGTTCCGCCGAGAAGCTGGCGCAGACGGCCGGTCACGTATTCGTAGGAAAGGCCGTGGAAACCGTAGCGGCGCATGCCCTTGGCTTCATAGGCGGCGGGCAGGCCGAGGCTGCGGGCCGTCGCCGGCATGAAGGCGTGGAAGGCGGTGTCGAAGCAGGCGACCTGCGGCAGTGCCGGATGCTGCGCCATCAGCGCGCGGATCGCGGCGACATTGTGCGGCTGGTGATGCGGTGCCAGCGGCTCCAGCGCCGAGAGCGCGTCGAGGATTTCGGGCGTGATGCGCTCGGGGGCCGCGAAGCGCGTGCCGCCATGGACGACGCGGTGGCCGGCGCCGGCGAGGTCCTGGCCCAGACCGTTGGTCGCCAGCCAATCGGGCAGGAGCAGCAGCGCGTCGGCGTGGTTGCGGATGGCGGCGAGCGTTGCCGCGTCCGGCGATGGGAGCGGATGGCCGTCGGCGGATTTCGCCGAAAAGGCGAGGGCGCGGCCGATGCCGGCGAACTGGCCGCGGGCGAGTGGTGCGGGATCGGCGCCGGCGCTGGGCCGGTAGAGCGCGAATTTGAGGCTCGAGGAGCCGGCGTTGAGGATGAGGAGCGGGGCGGTCATGGAGACATGTTCCCCGCGAAACCACGCTTGCGGCAACCCCTCCCCCTACCCCCTCCCGCAAGGGGAGGGGGCTGGAATTTTGCCAGCTCGCCTTTTCTCTT
>DASZSH010000013.1:0-28946 GCA_035548755.1 Devosia sp. | reverse complement strand
CTGGCGCCAGCGGACGCGCTCGTAGTGGCGATCGGAATTGCTGGGGTCGCGAACCGGGGAGAGACCGGCCTCAAGGACGATGTTGTCCAGATCGTCGGGATCGATTCCGAGCAGCGGACGGAAGACGTCGCACTCCTCGATCCGGGCGAAGCGATCCATGCCCCGCAAACCTTCGATGCCGCTGCCGTGGGCAAGACGCATCAGGACGGTTTCAGCCTGATCTCCGAGATGGTGCGCGGTCAGCAGGCAGCGCGCGCCATCCTCCGCCATCGCTGATGCGAACAACCGATATCTGGCCTTTCGCGCGGCGGCCTGAATGCCGGTCTCTGGCTTGTCCGTGGTCCAGCGCAGACCGCGTGCGGACAGGCCCAGCCGTGTCGCCTCGCTGAGCACCATCGCCACCTCGGCGGAGGCTTCCGGCCGCAGCCCGTGATCGACCGAATAGACGAGGAGCGCCGGACGACCCGGGACCGATGCCCATCTGGACGCGAGCAGCATAAGGGCCAGCGAGTCGGGTCCGCCGCTGACGGCGAGGGCGATTCGTTCCTCCCGTGCGACCGGCGCGAACAGAGTCTCGGTGTCGAGCTCGATCAAGCTGGGCACTTCTCCCGCTGCCTTTCCTGCTCCAGCCGCTGTTTGAAGGCGGCCGGCTGGTTGGGGTAGCGCTTGGCCACCTCGGCGAAGGTGCGACAGGCCGTCTCCTGCTCCCCGGCGCCCCCCAGAGCGATCCCGAGCTTCATAAGCAGGTCGGGGGCGCGCGGCGACTTCTCGTAGTTCTGAAAGCCCGTGAGCAGCACATCGGCCGCTTCATCATAGGCCTGGCGTTGCAGCAGCGCTTCTCCGAGCCAGTTGGTGGCATCGGGCGCCTGCGGGTCCTTGGGATAAAGGGCGATGAACTGGCGGAACTGGTCCTCCGCAAACGCATAGTCGCCGCGCACGATCGCATCGTACCCGGCCTGGTACTGCGCCGCCGCGTCGCCGTTGGTCAGCTCCTGGCTCGAATCGAGACTGAGATTGAGCGGCTGACTGCCGACATCTGCAGGCAGGGTGCCGAGTTCGGCCGTGCCACCGCCTTTGCCCACGAGCGGGTCGGCTGATTCGCCGAGCCCGTCGCTATCCATGGGCTGCTGGGCTGCCCCGGCCTCGCCCGCGGCTGCGGACTGATTGCCGGTATTTTCGCCCAAGGCGCCGCCGGCGTCTGCGGAACTGGTCTGCTCGCCCTGAGGGGCCGGCGGCAACGCACCGGCCGGCGTCGCGTCGCCGGCCTGGGTTGCCGCATCAGTTTTTTTTCCAGCACCGCCTTTGCCCGCTCCGGCATTGCCGCCTTCGAGCTGCTGGAAGCGGAACTCGTTGTCGTCCTGCATTTTCTGCAGCTGTTCCTGCATCTGGGTGAGGGTGAACTGCAGGCCCTGAATTTGCCCCGTCAGATCGCGGACCTGCTCCTCGAGCTGCTGCACGCGGACGGTCAACTGGGCGTCCAGCTGGCTTTGGGCGGATGTCCATTGCGGGGCGAGGCCCGCGCTAAGGAAGACCACCGCGAAGGTCACGAGCCCCCGCGACGCTCCCTGCGGTAGGGAAAGACGCACGATCAATCTCCGATGTTGTCGAACGACACGAGCCAGAAACGATGGCTGACGGGTACCGGACAATTTCGACAAAAAGAAAGCGCCGGGGTCCCAGATACGCAGGGACGCCCGGCGCTTATGCCTCCGTGCCGGCGCAGGAAGCGCCGTCACACTCACTGGATGACTGTCACAGCGCGGCGGTTTTGTGACCAGCACGAGATATCGTCGCAGATGGCGACGGGGCGCTCCTTGCCGAACGATTTCGAGGTGATGCGCGCGGCGTTCACGCCCTTGCTGATGAGATAGTTGACCACCACCGAGGCGCGGCGGGCGCCAAGAGCGATGTTGTATTCACGGGTGCCGCGCTCGTCGGCGTGGCCCTCGATGAGAATCTTGTAGTTGGAGTAGTGGTTGAGCCAGATCGCCTGCTTGTCGAGCGTTGCCATGGCGGTGGGCGACAGGGCCGAGGAGTCGGTGTCGAAGAACACGCGGTCGCCGACGGAAACGAGGAATTCCTGCTGGCTGCCCGGGGGGCCGCCGCCCGGCCCGAGATTGCCGACGCCGGTGCCGTTGCGACCGCACGCGGCCAGGGCGACAACGAGCACGACCAGAGCGGCGGCGCGCAGGATTCCAGAAATGGGCGTCGAAGAACGCATCCGGGTTGCTCTCCTAGTGTGAAGGATTTGGTTGCCGCGTTTTACTCGGCGTTATCTTAAGGCCGGGTTGGTGCGCGTGGTTAATCGAAGGTCAACGCGGCCCAAATGTGGCGGAAATCCGGCCTTTTTCGCGTTGTTGTATTTGTGCCGCTATGAGGCGGCGGGGGCCGCTGGCCAGCGCAAGGTTCCTTCCGCCACAGCCGCTTCCAGCAGGTCGACGGCCTGAGCGAGTTTGACGTCGACGATGTCCAGATAGCGCGTCCAGTCAGCGAGCTCGCCGAGCTCCCGGTCGCCATCGGAGATGCCGCGAAGGGATATAAGCGGCAGGCCAAAGCGCTGGCAAACGCGCAGCACGGCATAGGTCTCCATGTCGACCATCTGCGCAGCGATCGCGTCGTAGCCACGACCGGAGACGACATTGGCGCCGGTCGAGAGCGTGGCGGTGGGCACGCCCGGGATGAATGGACCCAGCGCGATCGTCGCCGGCTGATCGAGGAACGGAACTACGCCGCGTTCGAAGCCCAGCGCCGTGGCATCCATGTCGCGCCAGCTCACCTCGCTCGCCTGGTAGAGGCCGCACTGCTCGAGCCGGGCCGAACCGGCGGAGCCGAGCGACACCACGAGCAGCGGCAGCCGGTCGTCGGCAAAAAGCTGCGTGAGACGCTCGGTCAGCGAAATGGCGGCTTCGACGGGCCCCACGCCGGTAATCAGCGGACTGATGCGACTGCGCAGGGCCGGGCCGTATTCGAACTCGGCCGCCATGACGTAGAGGATGTCGGCAATTCCCGGCCGACGCGCCGCGAATGGCATCAGCTCGTCCGCAACGGGCCCCAGTTGGGGTCGGAGGCGTAGGTGTCCATCTTGATCTGCTGTTCGTTCCGTCCCCAGATGTCGACTGTCCACAAACCCGGGCCGGAGTCGCCGCCCGGATCGCGGAAGAACATGATCACCCGCCCGTTGGGGCAGAAGGTCGGCCCTTCTGCGTGGAAACTGTCCACGAGGATGCGCTCGCCCGAACCATCGGGCTTCATGATGCCGATCTGGAAGTTGCCGCCCGACTGGCGGGTATAGGCGATGAGATCGCCCTTCGGCGACCACACGGGCGTGGAGTACGTGCCTTCGCCATAGGAAATCCGCTGCGCGCCGCCGCCGCCAGCGCTCATGACGTAGAGCTGGGGCTGTCCGCCCCGATCCGACTCGAACACGATTTTAGAACCGTCCGGCGAATAGGAGGGCGAGGTGTCGATCTCGGCTCCATCCGTCAGCTGCACCGGCTTGCCGCCGTTCACGCCCATGGCGTAGAGATTGGTGACGCCGCCATTGCTCACCGAGAAGGCAACGGTCGAGCCGTCCGGCGAGAAGCGGGGCGCAAACGACATCGGCGCATTGTTGATGAGCCTGCGGGACTTGCCGCCGAGCTGGGCCACGAAGACCTGTGGATTGTCGTTCTCGTAGCTCGTATAGGCGATCATGGAATAGTTGGAATTGAGGCGCGGGGTAAGAGTGAGGCTCGTTCCGGAGCTGAGAATCTGAACATTGGCGCCATCCTGGTCCATGATGGCGAGCTGCTTGCGTCGGTTGGCCTTGGGGCCGCTTTCGGCGATGAAGACAACCTGAGAATCGAAATAGCCGCTGTCGCCAGCCAGGGAGGCATAGATCGCATCCGACACGATATGGGCGATCCGGCGCTCGCTCTGCGGATCGGCGCTATAGGAGTTGCCGACGACCTGCTGTGCCGCGGCCGTGTCCCAGACGCGGACGCTCGACTGGATCTGTCCGCCCCGTTCCACCTGCCCCATGACCAGCGCATCGACGTTGAGGGCGCGCCAGGAGGCAAAGTCCGGCGTGTCGTTGACGTTGCCGACGGTGCCGGCCATCTGCTCGACCGGCAGCGGGGCAAAGAGCCCTGAGCGTGTGAGGTTGTCGCGCACGATCTGGGCGATCTGAGCGCCGAAAGCGGGATCGGATGAGCCGAAATCGGGAATGGCGATCGGCAGTGGCGTGAAGTTGCCGCCCGTCACTACGATGTTGACCAGCGCCTGAGCGGGCGACCCTGCCGCCATGAGGGCTCCGCCCGCCAGACCGAGTTTGAGCAGATGGCGCCTGGTGATTGCGTGCATCGAGAACTCCTTGAAATTCCTATTGGGCGCGGCTTCAGGTGAGCTCGCGCGGATCGAAGGTGGCTTGAACTTCCTGGTTGGGGGCCATGGTGTAGGGCCCGCAGCGCATCACAGCGCGCTGGGCGGCCGAAGCCAGGGCCCGTTCGAGCTGGGTCTGGCCGTTGCTGATGATCTGCGGCGTGCCGATGACGTTGCCGCCGGCGTCGAGGCTGAAGTGCAACTGCGCAGTGATGCCCGCTTCGGCGGCGCCCGGCGGAATGTTCATGCATCCCTTGATCTGCGCCACCAAACCGTCGAGCTGGCTCTGCGACAGGGTGGCCGACTTGCCCGTGGTCTTGCCCAAAGTGGGGTCGCCGCCTGCGCCGGTCGTCGCCCCGCGCGACTTTTCGGAATTGATGAGCTCGGCCACCTGATCGGCGGGCTTGGCATCCTCATTGGGCTGCTGCTTGGCCTGTTCAGTCTGCTTCTTGGGGATTTCGGTCTTTTTCGGCGTGACGTCGGCGGTCTTGTCGAGAGGCGTCGGCTTGGCCGGCGCCTTTTGCAACTGGGCCGGGCGAAGCGCGGGCATGGGGGCGACTTGGGCGGCCGGCGCGTCGCTTGCCGTATCGGTTGCGACCTCCTGCTGGGGCTGGGCTTCCTCGGGCGCTGGCTCAGGCTCGGGCGCGGCCACCGGCTGCGGCACGGGCGTGGGCTCCTTGACCGGATCGGGCTCGGGCTTGGGCTGCGGCGTATCCACCGGCTTGGGGGCCGTGTTCACCACCGGCGCCGGGGTCGCCTTGGCGGTCTCCTCCGGCGTCGGCTGGTCCTGTTCGGTGTTCCCCGCCTTCTGGGCCAGCTCGGCCGGCGTGTCGGTCTTCACCACGGCGGGCGTATCGGTCTTCACTACCGTGCTTTGCAGCGATCCCTGGCGGATGTTGGTGATGTCGGAGATGGGCACCAGATCAACAGCGATCGATTCCACCACGTCGGGTTCGAGCGGCTTTGCCGAACCCAGCCCGACAATCGCGATGATCAGCAGCGCGGCGTGGGCAATGACCGAGGTGGTGACACCGGTCTTCATCGCCCTACTTCGCCTGCTCCTGCGCGGTGACGAGGCCGATCTTGGAGTACCCGGCGGCACTGAGCACGCCCATCACCTTCATGACCGCGCCATAGTTGGCAGTCTGGTCGCCACGCACATAGATGCGTTCGTCGGTGCCGTTGGCGGCCTGGGCCGCGATGGCATCGGTGAGGCCATCGATCTGCACCGGCTTGTCCCCGAGAAAGACCTCCCCGGATGGCGTGACCGACACGGTGATCGGCTTGCTCTCGGTGTTGAGTTCCTTGGCCTTGGTCTGCGGCAGGTCGATCGGCACGCCAACTGTCAGCAGCGGCGCGGCGACCATGAACACGATCAGCAGCACGAGCATCACGTCAACCATGGGAGTCACGTTGATGTCGGCCAGCGGACGGCGGGAACCGCGCCGCCGCCCGCGCCGCCCACCTGCCCCGCCTTGTGCGATCGCAATCGCCATGGTCAGCGGCTCCGCGCTTCGAGCTGCCTGGAAAGGATCGTCGCGAACTCATCGGCGAACGATTCGAGGCGGCTGATGAGCTTGTTCGCGTCCGCGCTGAGCTTGTTGTAGGCGATGGTCGCGGGAATGGCCGCAAGCAGCCCCAGCGCGGTGGCGAAGAGGGCTTCGGCAATGCCAGGGGCGACGACGGCGAGGTTGGTGCTTTTGCTGGCGGCGATCGAGGTGAACGAGTTCATGATGCCCCATACCGTGCCAAAAAGGCCGATGAAGGGCGACGCCGACGCCACCGTGGCAAGAAAGCTCAGCCGGCGCTCGAGGCCATCGCTCTCGCGCGCAATGGCGACGTCGAGCACCTTGTCCAGACGGGCCTGCACGCCGATGAACGAGGCCGCATTCTGCTCGTGGCTGCGCTTCCATTCCTTCATGGCGGCCACGAATATGGCGCCCAGCCCCATCGAGGGGCGCTCCTGCATCTGCTGGTAGAGGTCTTCGAGCGACTGGCCAGACCAGAAGACGCGCTCGAAGGCGTTCATCTGGCGGTTGGCGCGGCCATAGAGCATCGACTTGTCGATGATGATGGCCCAGCACCAGATGGAGGCCCCGAGCAGGCCGATCATGACGATTTTGACGATCCAGTCGGCGCTCAGGAACAGGCCCAGAAGCGAAAAGTTGACCGGCGGCTCGGGAGCAGCCGCCGGAGTGACTGCGACCGCGCTCGAGGCCACGTCCTGGGCCCATGACGGTTCCGACAGGCTGAGCGCGACAGCGATGAACGCCGCCAGAACAGCCGCTGCCTGCCGCATCGCCCGGCGTCGCCCTTCCGGGAGCGTTTCCGTAGGTGTCATGAATGGTCCTTTTGTCTCGGTCCCCCGCCGGACCGCCCTCGTGGTATCGCGCCCAAAAAGCGATACGACGACAGCGGTCCGGATGCGGTCAGAATTTGTCAAATTTAAGAGAAAGCCCGGAATTCCGGTGCTTTGGAGGCCCTTCCAGGTCCCGCCCAAGTTATGGTCAACAATTGGTTAAGACTTCGATTCCGGGGAGGGCGTCAGCTGACGCGGGCGAAAGCGGCGAGCAGCGTTGCGGGCAAGCGCGCGGCACGTCCGTTGCGGATGGCGACGACCTCGACCTGGGCGCTGGCGATCGCTTCGCCGTTCCGCGCGATCGCCTGGTCCAGGGACAGCCGCGCGCCGCTGATCCGGGCGAGCGTGGTCTCGACCTCGAGCAGGTCGTCGATATGGGCGGCACGCAGGAATTCGATCCGCATGGAGCGGACGGCAAAGGCGATGCCGTTCTTTGCCAGTTCGGAGTGATGGACTCCCTCGGCGCGCAGGAACTCGGTGCGGCCGCGCTCGAAGAAGTGGAGATAGGCGGCGTGATAGACGGCCCCGGAGAAGTCCGTGTCCTCGTAGTACACGCGCACCCTGATGCTGTGCGAAGCGGTCATGGCGGCGCCGCAGGGGTCAACGGGAACGAACGGCTACTCACTGATCTCTTCGTCCTCGAATAGGCTCGCCTGCACACCGACAAAGCCCTGCGGCACGGCCATATTGAGATGCTGAAAGGCAAGGGCCGTAAGCATGCGTCCGCGCGGCGTGCGCTGAATAAAGCCCTGCTGGATGAGATAGGGCTCGACGATCTCCTCGAGCGCATCGCGCGGCTCGCTGAGCGCTGCCGCGATCGTTTCGATGCCGACCGGCCCGCCGCCATAGAACGACGCTATGGTGGTAAGATAGCGACGATCCAGCTGGTCGAGGCCCCGCGCGTCGACTTCAAGACGCGTCAGGGCCTTGTCGGCGACCTGGCGGCTGATCGAGGCAGCGCCGTCGACAAGGGCAAAGTCGGTGACGCGACGCAAGAGGCGACCGGCGATGCGCGGGGTGCCGCGCGAGCGGCGGGCGATCTCCATGGCCCCATCGGGCGCCATGCCGATGCCGAGCAGGCGGGCGCCGCGCTCGACAATCTGCACCAGTTCCTCGGGCGTATAGAAATTGAGCCGCACCGGAATGCCGAATCGGTCGCGCAACGGGGTGGTCAGCAGGCCCGCCCGCGTGGTTGCGCCAATGAGGGTGAACCTCGCCAGATCGATCCGCACCGAACGAGCCGCCGGGCCTTCGCCGATGATGAGATCGAGCTGGTAGTCCTCCATCGCCGGATAGAGAATTTCCTCGATGGCGGGGTTGAGGCGATGGATCTCGTCGATGAAGAGGACGTCGCGATCCTCGAGATTGGTCAGGAGCGCCGCCAGGTCGCCCGCCTTGGCGATCACGGGGCCGGACGTGGCGCGAAAGCCGACGCCGAGCTCGCGCGCGACGATCTGGGCCAGGGTGGTCTTGCCCAGGCCTGGCGGGCCGACGAACAGCACGTGATCGAGCGCGGCCTTGCGCGCTTTCGCCGCGGCGATGAACACTTCGAGATTGGCGCGCGCCTGCGCCTGGCCGATGAACTCGGCAAAGCCCGTGGGCCGAAGCGACACATCAAGCGGATCGTCGCGCCCGGCAGCGGCCGAAGTGAGCGTGCTCATAGGCGGGCCTCGACGGACACCATGGTCGGCAGCCGTCGCGCATGGGCATCGAACGGCGCCGCCGCAGCGCAGCCGGCTCGCTCGTTCAGCAGGGCGAGCACGGCATTGGCCAGATCGCCGTCGGCGTCTTCGGCCTCACGGATCGCTCTCGCTCCGGCTGCAAGGATCAACTGCTCAGCTCCCTGAGCCCAAGCCGGATGAGTGTTGCGGCGTCCGCATCGGCGCCCTGGCGCTGCACCACCCGGGCCACGGCGGCGCTCGCCTGGGCGCTCGAATAGCCCAGATTGCCCAAGGCCGACACGGCGTCGGCAACGTTGGAGCGGGCGACCCCCTCCCCCAGCGCCTGTTGCAGGCCGAGGGTGCCGGCATCGATGCCGATGCCGGTGGGCACCTTGCCCTTGAGCTCGGTGACGACGCGCATTGCGAGCTTGGGCCCGACGCCGCTGGCGCGGCCCACCATCGCCTTGTCCTGCAGCGCGATGGCGCTCTGGAGCTCGCCGGTGGTCAGCGTCGAAAGGATCGACAGCGCCACGCGCGCACCCACGCCCTGCACCGTCATCAGCGTGCCGAACCAGGCCTTCTCCTCGGGCGTGGCAAATCCATAAAGGCGGATCATGTCTTCGCGCACGATCATCTCGACATGCACGACCGCGGCGTGACCAACCTGAGGCAGCGCCTGCATCGTCTTGGACGAGCAATAGGCCTCGTAGACGACGCCGCCGACATCGATATGGACGAAGTCGTCGCCGAAGCCGTCGATCAATCCCTTGAGCTTGCCGATCACGCGATGGCCCTCAATGCGGCCGCGCCGCGGTGGTGCGCGTGGCAGATGGCAATGGCGAGCGCGTCGGCCGCATCGGCGCCCCTGAAATCAGCGGCGGGCAGCAGCGTCTTCACCATCAGCTGGACCTGCTCCTTCTGCGCATGGCCGGCGCCGACCACCGACTTCTTGACCAGATTGGCCGCATATTCGGCCACCGGCAGCCCCAGGCTTGCGGGCGCCATGAGGGCGATGCCGCGAGCCTGCCCAAGCTGCAGGGCGGAGCGCGCGCCGGCGTTGACGAAGGTTTCCTCAACCGCCGCCTCATCGGGATGGTGGAGTTCAAGCAGCGCACGCAGGGCCGCATAGAGCTCCGCGAGCCGTTCGGCGAGACCGCGGTCGACGCGCGGGGTCACCGTGCCGCAGGCGACATAGCGCAGGCGGCTGCCCTCGCTTTCGATGATGCCCCAGCCACAGCGCCGCAGGCCCGGATCGATGCCGATGATTCGCACCATGCTTGCCATGCTCCACGCTTAGGCCGTCGGCGGTAGGCTACCAAGCGGATTGTGAACAAAGGGGCAACAATCCCCCAGCTGCATGGCGCGGTCGCTAAGACTCCGCCTCAGTTCTACAGGGGTTATCAACCCTTTCCCGCCATCCTTGTCGGGAGCGTCACACGCAGGAGGTTTCCTAGCCACGATGAAGCTCGACCTTTCGCCCGAAAGCCGGGGGCGGGTGATCGTCACCACCATCGCCGGGACGGCCATCTGCGTCGCCGCAGCCCTCTATGTGGATTCGTTCAATTTCGACGGGATGGATGAGGCAAGGCGCCTGCGCGCCATCATGACCGATGTGCTGCTGCCGATCGTGCTCGCCGTGCCCCTGCTGCTGTTCTTTTCGAGCAAGCTGCGCGAACTGGCGATCGCCCATCGCCGACTCACGATCTACGCCTCGACCGACAGCCTGACGCAGGTCATGAACCGCGCGGCCTTCTCCACGCTGGTCGACGCCTATCTCAAGGATGTGCGCGCGGCCGAACGACGGCATGGGGCCCTGCTCATCGTCGATGTCGACAACTTCAAGTCGGTCAACGACCGGTTCGGACATGACCGGGGCGACGAGGCCCTTGTCACGATTGCGTCCACGATCAAGTCCGCCGTGCGCGCGCCGGATCTCGTCGGCCGCCTTGGCGGCGAGGAGTTCGGAGTGTTCCTGCCGGGCGCAAGCCGCGTGCACGCCGAGAGGGTGGCCGAACGCATCCGCGAAAGCGTGCACGATACGCAGTTCACGCCGGCGGGCGTTGCGCTCACGCTGTCGGTGAGCGTGGGCGGCGCCATTTTCGAAAGCGCCGTCCCGTTCGCCGAGCTGTTCCGATTCGCGGACCACGAGCTCTATGCGGCCAAGCAGGCAGGCCGAAACCGCGTCTCCATCACCGCCCTCCAGGGGGGTGCGCTGGCGGCGGCCTGACCGTCGGGCCCCGGGCTGGTCGGGAGCCTCAGGCGGATCGCTCCCGGTTAGCGGCCGGTTTCGAGCTGGCGTTCGATGCGGCGATCGGGGATGAACCAGATCGCCGCCACCGCCATATAGAAGGCGAACGCCACATAGGGGTGCAGGAACGCGCCGGCGATCCCCAGGATGTAGAGCAGGAGCGACAGCCACTCCTTGAGGCCGCGGCCGATCGCCAGCGCCAGCCTCGAGCGGTCGCCGTGCAGCCGCACGAGCAGCACCGAGAGCAGCAGATAGGCGAAGGCCGGCAGGAAGAGCGTCAGACCGTAGGCGACGGTGGGGACAAGAGCGAAATCTGTTTCCCCCATCCAGCTGGTCGAGAAGGGAACGAGCGACAGGCAGAACAGCAGCAGGTTGTTGGCCCACAGGATGCGTCCGTTGACGTGTTCGACCGACTGGAACAGGTGGTGGTGGTTGTTCCAGTAGATGCCGACATAGACGAAGCTCAGCACATAGGCGAAGAATGGATGGACGACCTCGAGCAGCGCCCCAAGCGTGGGCTCATGGGGCGGCCGCAGCTCGAGCACCATGATCGTGATGATCACGGCCAGCACGCCGTCGCTGAAGGCCTCGAGCCGCCCTTTGCCCATGTGGGAGTTCATCCCTGGAGCTTGGCCAGGTCCTCCTCGCTCATTTCGTAGTTGGCATAGACATCCTGGATGTCATCGTCATCCTCAAGCAGGCTGATGAGCCTGACGAGCGTTGCGCCTTTCTCGCCATCGACCGGAACGCTGTTCTGGGGCCGCCATACGGCCTTCACCGATTCCGGTTCGCCCAGGGACTTTTCGAGGGCGGCCGCCGCCTCCATCATGCGTTCAAAGCTGGTGTAGATGGTGTGGCCCTCTTCGTCGCTTTCGACGTCATCGGCGCCCGCTTCAATGGCCGCCTCCATGACCTTGTCGGCATCGCCGACGCTGGCGGGATAGTAGATCTCGCCGACACGGTCGAACATGAATGCGACCGAATTGGTCTCGCCCAGCGCGCCGCCGTTTTTGGAGAATGTGGAGCGGATATTGGAGGCGGTGCGGTTGCGGTTGTCGGTCAAGGCCTCGACGATGATGGCGACTCCGCCCGGACCGTACCCTTCATAGCGGATCGACTCGTAGTTCTCGCCCTCGCCGCCAGTCGCCTTCTTGATCGCCCGGTCGATATTGTCCTTGGGCATCGATTGCGCGCGCGCCGTGGCCACGGCCAGGCGGAGCCGGGCATTGAAGGCCGGATCGGGCGCGCCGAGCTTGGCGGCGACGGTGATCTCTCGGGCCAGCTTGGAGAAGATCTTGGATCGCGCCGCATCGCTCTTGCCCTTGCGATGCATGATGTTCTTGGCGTGCGAATGGCCGGCCATGTCGGTCGTGTCCCCTCGGCGGATGTCGGGAAATTCCGCGGCTATATAGAGAGACGCGCCGGTCTTGTGAAGCGGCGGCTAGCCGCTGGCGGCCAGCTCGACCGGCAGGCTGGCGGTCTCTTTGGGCGAGCTCAGCACGATCAGCGTTTCGGTGCGCTGCAGGCCCTTGATCTGCTTGAGGACGTTGGCGAGGAAGGACTCGAGCGCACCGGTATCCCTGACCCGCACCTTGAGCAGATAGTTCCAGCCGCCGGTCACGTGGTGGCACTCGAGAACCTGAGGCGCAGTCGCGATCCGCCTCAGGAAATCGGTCTCGGTCGAGGCTTCGGTCCAGCCCACGAACACGAAGGCGAGGAGGTTGAGACCAAGCGCCGCCGGATCGACGCGCGCATGGGTGCCGCGAATGGCGCCCAGGCGGCCCAGCCGTTTCACCCGGTCGTTGAGCGTGGACGGGGCCACGCCAATGGACTTGGACAGCTCCGCCATCGATTGCAGTCCGTCCCGCTGGAGCAGGTCCAGAAGTTTGAGGTCTGTCTCGTCCAGATCGCTGCTCATTTCGTCTCCGCCCCGACGCGGGCACGGACCCTAACGGCGGGGGTGCCGGTTGCCAAGCCGCCAGACGGCCCGAAATCGCCTAGTTCCGTCCGATTTTTGCTTACGAAGGTCAGGCTCCGCAAATTCTATGGTTGTTCAGGTCATATTCACGCTGATTTTTCGAACATGGCCGCCATCCGACGGGAGCCTTCCGTCACAACCGCGGCTTTGCCGCAAGACCATGGGGAATGCAAATGACCACACTCTCTCGTTTCATCGCCCTCAGTTTCGCCGCCACCGTGGCGGCAGCTTCGCTGAGCATCGCCTGGACGCCGGTAGCGGAGGCCGGACCGAATATTCCAATCGTCAAGATTCCGATCCAGAACGGCAACGGCGGCAATGGCAATGGCAACGGCGGCAACGGGACGCCCTACATCCCGATCATCGTCTTCCCGGACCCGCCCAAGCCGAAAATCCCTATCCTCATCCTCGATGACGGCGTGGGAAGCGGCGGACCAAACACGCCTGCGGTCCACACCCAGCCGCACGCTCTCGAGGTCGCCATCGACTGCAGGGTCAAGGCCGAGGATGGCCTCGACGGCGACCTGTGGATCATCAACACCGGAGAAGCGCCGATTTCGGCCGGCACGGCGATCCGCTTCCGGGTTCCCTCAACCGGCGATCATGGCGCCTTCGAGCTCAACCGCTCGATCCTGCCTGGCGCCAGGGTGAAGGTGCCAGATCTGCTGCACGGGGCCGAAGGCGGGGCGCCCTGCGGCGTTCAGATCATCGGCTGACGCCCGCGGGAAGGCCGTCCAGCCCCTCGAATTGGGCAGTCACGCTTCGGCAAGGTTACGAAAGTTCTATGCGTTAACGGGGGATTAACTTTTCGCGATTAATTTGAGAACCGTCCAGCTTCTGGACTTTGCAGAGCGGTTTCTCCCTCTGTTTGACGCCTCCCTGTTAACTTCCGAGAGCCGCCGCTTCGACGGCTCTTTTCTTTTGGACGGCTGCCACCATTAAGCCTCCCTAAAGTGCGATGTGGCAGGTAAGGCTGCAGCACCCGTGGGGGGTCGCATCGTTCATGTCCGAAGGCACCGACAATCCGGCGGTGGCGCTCGGCCCGCGCATCGTGGCGTCGGGCGGGTTCAACGCGCTCTACCGCGAGGGCATGTCCCTCATCGAGGAGGTCGCCGCCTATCTCGACGGCGACGGCAGGCTCGAAAGCCGCGGCCTGCCGCGCGAGGCCACGTTCGTTTACGCCACCGAATCCATGCGCCTGACGACCCGGCTGATGCAGCTGGCGTCGTGGCTCCTGCTTCAGCGCGCCGTCAATGAGGGAGAGATCACGCCCGAAAACGGCCGGATCGAAAAGGAAAAGGTCAAGTTTTCGCCGACTCCCGGCGAACGGGGTGGTCCGGGCTTTTCGGCTTTGCCCAAGCGGCTGCGCGACTACATCGATCAGGGCGACAGGCTGTTCGAGCGGGTCCGGCAGTTCGACCGGCTCGACCGCGGCGACATCGCCGAGGCGGCTCCGCCCTCGACCGAGGGCTCAATCGGGGATCAGCTGGCGCGTCTGCGCGCCGCCTTCGGGCAGCTGCGGCGGTAGGCGCAGGGCGCGCCGACGCGGGCCAACGAACTCCTTTACGACAGGCTCTCAGATGCCGAGGCCCTTGAACCGCTCCTTGAAGCGGGTGACGCGGCCGCCACGGTCGATCAGGTTGCCCTGCGTGCCGGTCCAGGCCGGATGGGTCTTGGGGTCGATGTCGAGCTGCAGCGTGTCGCCCTCTTTGCCGTAGGTCGACCGCGTCTGATAGGTCGTGCCGTCGGTCATCGCCACGGTGATCATGTGATAGTCGGGGTGGATGTCTTTCTTCATGGCGGGCCTCAAATCAAACGGGCGCGGCAGGCGCGCCCGGCGGCTGTGACGGTTGGATTGGCCGGCTCTCTATAGAAAAATCGGCCGAACGGCAAGCGCGGAAGCGCGCCGGCGCCGCCTGTTGCGGCGGCCGGGGCGCCCGCCTATATCGGTGGAACTTTGGCCACAGACACGCGCTCCATTGCCGCCAGCCAAACGCCGCGGCTCGGCCGCAAGGGCGAAGAGCAGCGGATCGACCCCAAGTCGCTGCGGCCGCTCAGGCGGCTTGTTCCGTTCGTCCTCAGATATCGCGCGCGCGTAACGCTGACGATGCTGTTCCTTCTGGTGGCGGCGATCTCGACGCTGGTGATCCCGGCGCTTGCCGGCAGGGTGGTCGATCTCGGCTTTGTCGAGCGGAACATCGACGTGATGACCCGCTACGGCTGGCTGATCGTCGGCGTGGCCGCGATCGTGGCGATCGCGAGCGCCGCGCGCTTCTATTTCGTCTCCGTGCTGGGCGAGCGCGTTCTGACCGACCTCAGGCGGGCCGTCTTCGATCATCTGCTGACGCTCGATGCCACCTTCTACGACCTGCACCGGGTCGGGGAACTGACCTCGCGCCTGAGCGGCGATGTCGCGACCATCCGCAACGCCATCGGCTCGAGCCTGTCGATGACGCTGCGCGGCGCCGTGACAATCATCGGCGCGGTGGCGCTGATGTTCCTCACCAGCTGGTGGCTGGCCCTGGCGGTCGTGGTGATCGCTCCGGCGGTGATCATTCCGGTCATCATTCTCGCGCGGCGGCTGAGGCGCATGTCACGGCGCACGCAGGACGCCCTTGCCGAGATGTCGGCGATGGCCACCGAAGCGCTCGGGGCGAGCAAGACCATCAAGAGCTTCGTGCAGGAGCCCTACCAGTCGGCCGACTATGGCCGCCGCGCCGAGGATTCCTATCACGCCGAGGTGACGCGGCTGGGCGGCCGCGCGGCGATGATCGGCGGGATCATGTTCGGCGTCGTGGTCGGGCTCGTGCTCCTCGTATGGTGGGGCGCCAAGTCGGTCTTCGACGGCGCGGTGACGACCGGCCAGCTCACGCAGTTCATGATCTATGCCCTGATGGCAACCAATTCGCTGAGCTCGATCTCGGAAGTCATGGGGTCGCTGCAGACCGTGGCGGGCGCCACCGAGAGGCTGATCGAAATCCTCGACACCAAGCCGGGCATCACGGCGCCGGCCAATCCCGTCGCCCTGCCCTCCCCGCCGCTCGGCACGATCGCGTTCGAGGATGTGAGCTTCGCCTATGAGACGCGCGACAACGAGGAGGTGCTGAGCGGGCTGAGCTTTGCCGTGCGCAAGGGCGAAACGGTGGCGCTGGTGGGCGCCTCGGGGGCCGGCAAGAGCACGGTGTTCGCCCTCGCGCAGCGATTCTACGACGTCACGCGCGGGCGTGTGCTGGTCGACGGCATCGACATCCGCATGACCGACCCGCGCGAGCTGCGAGGGCGCTTCGCCTATGTCGAGCAGGAGCCGACGATTTTCGCCGGCACCGTCACGGAGAATATCCGTTTCGGCAAGCCGGACGCGACCGACGAGGAAATCCGTGCGGCGGCGCGCGCGGCGCTGGTCCACGATTTCGTGGTGCAGCTCGAAAACGGGTACGAATCGATCGTGGGCGAGCGCGGGGTGATGCTGTCGGGCGGGCAGAAGCAGCGCCTTGCCATCGCCCGGGCGCTGCTCAAGAACGCGCCGATCCTGCTGCTCGACGAGGCGACGTCGGCGCTCGATGCCGAGAGCGAGCGCCTCGTGCAGATCGCGCTCGAGCACCTGATGGAAGGGCGCACCACCCTGGTCATCGCGCACCGGCTGGCGACGATCCGCGATGCCGACCGCATTCTGGTGCTCGATCGGGGCCGGCTGATCGACGAGGGCACGCATGATGAGCTCGTGCTGAAGGGCGGCCGCTATGCCGAGCTCGCCCGCCTGCAGTTCCGGCTTGAGGAGCCGAGGGCGGCGGAGTAGTCTGTCGTCATACCTCTTGGGGGGCGGGGACACCAACCAAGGGAGTGACGAATGCGATCCTACCTTTCAGTTGTCGGCTTGAGCCTGTTGATCGCGGCAGGTCCATGGGGGGCCGGCGAGGCGATCGCCAAGCCCAAGGCGGTGAGCTTTGGCTGCACCGCCCAGCAGATCCAGTCGCCTCAGGCAGGCCAGTGCATCAGTCAGCTTCAGGATGACGTGCTCCACAACCGGCCGAGGGTGCATGAGCTTGTCTGCACGTCGACCGGGCACATGATGTGCTGCGAGGTCGACGAGAACAACAACATCATCGACCATTCCTGCGACGTCATCGAGCGGATCAGCCGGCCGCTCTTCGATCTCGACAACCTGACGGTCAAGCCGATGGACAACGACACGGGGCCGGCGGTGCCGTCCGGCGCCACGGGCTTTCAGCACGGCGCGCCGCCGCCGGCCTCTTCGGGCACGCCATAGCGGCAAGACCTATCCGTCGGTCAGCTTGAACTCGATGCGGCGGTTCCTGGCGTACGCCTCTTCGGTGTCGGCCGGATCGAGCGGGCGGCTGTCGCCGAAGCCGGCCGCAACCAGGTGCTGGGCCGAGACGCCATCGGCCACCAGGTATTTGGTGACCGCGATGGCGCGGGCCGCGCTCAGCTCCCAGTTCGAGGGGAATTCGGGCGTGTTGATCGGCCGTTTGTCGGTGTGGCCGTCGATCCTCAGCACCCAATTGATGTCCGGCGGGATTTCGCCCTGAAGCTGCTTGATCGCGTCGGCGAGCTTATCGAGCGTGGCCTTGCCCGCATCGGACACGGAGGCATCGCCAGGCGGGAACAGAACCTCGGACTGAAACACGAAGCGGTCGCCCACGACCTGCACGTCGGCGCGGCCTTCGAGAATCTTGCGCAGCCGGCCAAAGAAGTCGGAGCGGTACTGCGAGAGATCCTGCACCCGTTGCGCGAGAGCGATATTCAGGCGCTTGCCCAGATCGGCGACCTGCGTCTTGCTCTCGGCTGCCTTGGCCTCGGAGGCATCGAGGGCCTGCTCGAGGGCGCCGATCTGCGTGCGCAAGGCGGCGAGCTGCTGATTGAGCAGCGCCACCTGCGCGGTCGCCTCGTCGGAGATGTCCTTCTGCTTGGCGAGGTCGCTGGTGAGCCCGGCAATCTTGGCGTCCTTGTCATCTCCCAGGCCCAGGCCGGCGACCTGCCCCTGCAGCTTGTCGCGTTCGGCCGTGGTGGTGGCGAGCGTGGCTTGCAGGGCGGTCAGGTTGCTCTGCAGGTCGGTGTTGTTGGAGCGCTCCATCTGCAGCAGGTCGGTGAGCTCGGCGATCTGCGAGTTGAGACGGCTCATGGCCGTGTCCTTGCCCTGGATCTCCTGGCCCAGGAAGAACTGCGTCAGCATGAACAGGGACAACAGGAAGATGATGACGAGCAGCAGCGAGGACAGGGCGTCGACGAAGCCCGGCCAGTAGTTGGTCACCTGCGAGCGGCGCGTGCGGCTCAGCGAGGCCATGCCGTCAGTTCTCCTCTTGCCGTCTGCTCGCCGGGCATTGGGACTTTAGTTGGGCCGGTTCGAACTGCCCTGATCTTCGCGCAGCATTGCCTCGATCAGCTCGCGCAGCTTGCGGTTGGTGTCGCCCTGCTCCTCGATATGGATGCGGATGTCGGCCTGCTCGGCGCGAATGTGCTTGACGAGGCCGTCGATGCCGCGGGCCAGTTCCGCCATGGCGCGAATGGCATTTTGCGAGGAGTCCGAATTCTGCAGGTTGGAACCGAGCCGTTCGACCATGGCCGCCATTTCCTCGCCGGCGACCCCCATGCCCGTCGCCTGCATCTGCGTCATGGGGTGGTCGAGCTCGGTCATGGAAGTCATCCAGTCCTCGAGATCGGTATAGAAGGCATTCTGCGCCTGGCTGGTCTGCAGATCGAGGAAGCCCAGGATCAGCGAGCCCGACAGGCCCAGCAGCGACGCCGAAAACGCCGTCCCCATGCCGCCGAGGGGGGCCGCCAGGCCCTCCTTGAGGTTGGCGAACAGGCTCGCCGTGTCGCCCGTCGAGGTGTCGAGCGCCTGTATCGTCGCGGCGACGTGCGTCACAGTCTCGAGCAGTCCGTAGAAGGTGCCGAGCAGGCCCAGAAAGACCAGAAGTCCGGTCAGATAGCGCGAGGTGTCCTTGGCTTCGTCGAGCCGGTTGCCGACCGAATCCAGGATCGATCGCATTGAGGAGGGCGTGATCACGGTTTCGCCGAGCCGGTCGCGCAGCAGGCCGGCGACGGGGGCGAGCAGCACCGGCTGGCGCACCCGCGCCATGGTGCCGTCCTGCATGGAGTTCACCCACTTGATCTCGGGAAAGAGCCGGATCACCTGGCGGAAGCTGAGCACGATGCCCGTCGCGGCCACCAGGATGATGAGGCTGTTGATGAACGGGTTGGCCCAGAAAAAGGTGATGATCGACTGGATGAGGATCGTTGCCACCAGCGCCACGATGACGAGGAACACCACCATCTTGAGCAGATAGATGGTGGGGCTCTTGAGATGGTACGGATCGTAGGTTTGCGACATGGCCCCAGCCGGATTCGGCGTTCTACGCGGACACTAGTCATAGCATTCCGGCGTGACAATGGCCCGGCAAAGCCGTTACCGGGGCAAAGCGCCCCACGGAAACCGCTATTTCACCTGCTTGATCAGTTTGAGCAGATGGCCCTGGATGACTTCGTTGCCGGCGACGACCTCGCCGTTCCAGATGCTGCCCGCCCCGCCGGCATAGTCGGTCATGGTGCCGCCCGCCTCGCGCAGCAGCAGCCAGCCGGGGGCGACGTCCCAGGGCTTCAGTCCGGCCTCCCAGTAGCCGTCGAACCGGCCCGCAGCGAGCCAGGCAAGATCGGTGGAGGCCGATCCCGTGCGGCGTATCCCCGATACGGCCGGCGTGATCTGCACCAGCTGGCGAAGCTGCAATAGGTCGCTCGGCCGGCCCTGCGAGACGATGCCGGTTGCAACCACCGCGTCGGCCAGATGCCGGCGCGTGGCGACGCGCAGTCGCTTCCTGTCGTCCAGCCATGCGCCGCCGCCCTTTTCGGCGACATAGAGCTCCTCGGCAATGGGGTTGTAGATCACCGAAGCGACAATCTCGTCGCCGCGCTGCAGGGCGATGGCGACAGCGAACAGGGGAATGCCGTGAAGGAAATTGGTCGTGCCGTCGAGTGGATCGACGATCCAGCGATGCTGGCCGTCGGTGCCCTTGACCTCACCGCTTTCTTCCATGAGGAAGCCATAGGTGGGGCGCGCCTTGCTCAGCTCGTCGAAGACGATCTTTTCGGCCGCCCGGTCGGCATTGGACACGAAATCGGCCGGTCCCTTGACGGAGACCTGCAGGTTCTCGACCTCGCCGAAATCGCGCGTCAGCGAGCGGCCGGCCTTGAGCGCGGCATTGACCATGATGTTGAGAAGCGCCGAGCGGGCCATGCGATGTCTTGCCAGGTTGCACCTGGCCATGCGCCTAGCACGAGCGTCATTGCCGCGAAAGCCGGACCTGCTGCCCGGACGCAGAGGCTAGTCTAGCCCGACCCGGCCAGCTTTTCGGACGAGACGGAACGGGCGGTCGCGCGCATCCGCTCTTGCTCGGCCGCCACATCCGCGGCGGTCGGAGGCTTGCTGGGCCAGAAGCGGGCCATCTCCTCGGCCTCGTTGAGATCGGCCTGCGATATGCCCACCAGCAGCTTGTCGAGCAGCGGATCGGTGAGGCCCTGCCGGCGCGCCAGCGCCCGCCACATCGCGGCCTGCTTCAAATCGAGGTCCACGCCCTCGCCGGCGGCCAGCAGCTTGGCGTAGCGGTTCTGCGCCACCGGATTGCCGGCATTGGCGGCCCGCTCATACCAGCCGACTGCGGCGTGAAGGTCCTTGGGCAGGCCTTTGCCCAGGTAGAGGAGCGTTGCGTAATCGACCTCGGCTTCGATCAGGCCCTGCTGCGCGGCCAGTCCGATCTGCCTTGCTCCTTCCTGCGGATTGGGCGCGACGCCGGCGCCTTCCATGAGCATGGTGCCGTAGTCATATTGCGCCTCGGCGAGCCCCGCATCGGCCGCCTTCTTCATCAGGTCGGCCGCTTCCGTGAGGCTGGGCGAGGCGTCCGCGCCTTCGACGTGCAGAAGCGCGAGATTGTATTCGGCCGGTGGGTAGCCCTTGTCTGCCGCCTGCTTGAAGAGCTCGGCGGCGCGGGCGCGATTTTTGGGCACGCCGTCGCCATTGAGATAGAGCAGGCCGAGCTCGAAGGCCGCCATGCGGTCGCCGTTCTTGGCCGCGAGCGCATACCAGCTCGAAGCGCGGGCCACGTTCTCGGCGACGCCCAGGCCCTTGGCGTAGATTTCGGCGATGAGCGTCTGCGCCGCAGGATCGGCCTTCTCGGCCCGGGGCAGCGCGAGAGCGAGCGCGGTCAGGTAGTAGCCGCGCTGGAAGGCGCCATAGGCATCGTCGGTGCGGTTGAAGATGTCGTGGCTGATCGACTGCGCTTCGCCGTTCCCGGCAGTCTCGGGCGTGGGCAGCATCTGTTCAAGACCGATGGTGTTGTCGATCACCGGGCGGTCGCCGCCAGTGGTGGAATTGGCCGCAAGGGCGGGCGTCGCGGCGGCCATGAGCAGCAGCGCGGCAAATCGCTTCACGGCGCAGCCTCCAGCGCCCTGACGATCGCGCTCAGGCGCGCCGTCACGCCTTCCGGCGCCGACCACAGACTGTCGCCCAGTCCGATGAATTCGGCCGCGCCGGCGGAGGCCGTCTGGGCCGTCGCGGCAGGATCCGACAGAACGCTGGGCACTTCCATGATCTCCGCCCACCAGCGCGCAAGTTCGCGCTGCTCAGGGCTTGTAGTGCCCGAAAATGGCCCGAAAAAGATGTAGTCGGGGCCCAGCTCGCCTTTGCTCATGGCGTCGTGGCGGGAGGTCACAGCCCCCGCGCCGACGATGAAGTCGGGCTTGAGCGCCGCGGTCGCCGCCTTGACGTCGGCCAGGGACCCCTCGACGTGAAGCCCGTCAACTCCAAGGGTTCGCACCAGGCCGGGGTCACCCTCGACAAGCACCGCCACGCCGGCCGCCTGGGCGCGTGGCGCCAGCGCCTTGACCAGGGCCTTGTAGCTGCCCTCGCCGCGCTCGCCGCGGCGCACCAGCATGGCCGCGACGGTGGCTGCGGCCAATGCCTCGTCGAGCAGCGCCAGGCATCGGGCCGCCTCTGCGTCGGGGGGAGCAATCAGAAAGATTTGTGCGGTCATGGCAAGCCTTAGCCTGCCGGCTCTATCACCGCGAAATCGGGCAGCAAATAGGTCAGGCGGCCCGATCGACCTCGACGCTCCACTGGCCCGTGGCGGCGAGGGCGTTCATGCGCGCCCGATGGGCAAAGGCCCGCTGGGCGGCCGGCACGTTGGCCGGATCGCCGCCCCAGGCGAGCAATGCGGCGGTTTGCAGCGCCCGGCCATAGGAAAAGGTCAGCATCCAGGGGTGCGGTCCCATCTGGTTCATGGTCGACAGATTTGCGGTCGCCGCCTCGTCGGTCTGGCCGCCGCTCAGGAACGCGATGCCAGGCACGGCAGCCGGCACATGGGCGCGCAGCACAGCCAGGGTGCGCTCGGCGATCTGCTGGCTGGACACCTCCTGGCGCGACCGGACGCCGGGGGTCACCATGTTGGGCTTGAGCAGCATGCCGGCAAGATCGACGCCGGCCAGGCGAAGTTCGTCGAATACGGCCCCGAGCGTCTCGGCGGTCACCTCGGCGCAACGTTCGATTGGATGGTCGCCGGGCTCCCCGTCGGCCAGCACCTCCGGCTCGACCACGGGAACGATTCCGGCCTCCTGACACAGCGCGGCATAACGGGCGAGCACGTGGGCATTGGCGCGAATGCCGTTGCGCGACGGCGCATAGTCCGAAACGGCGATCACGCCGCGCCACTTGGCGAACTTGGCGCCGAGACGGCGGTAGTGTTCGAGCCGCTGCCTCAGGCCATCGAGGCCTTCGGTGATTTTTTCGCCG
The DNA here is from genome assembly GCA_035548755.1 of Devosia sp. Taxonomy (GTDB): domain Bacteria; phylum Pseudomonadota; class Alphaproteobacteria; order Rhizobiales; family Devosiaceae; genus Devosia_A. The sequence goes on along the minus strand of DASZSH010000013.1, from coordinate 6,545 downwards.
CGCGTGCCGGGCATGGGAAAGGCGCCGCGATCGACCTTGATGCCGGGCAACACGTCGACTTCGGCCAGCAGCGACACGAACGGCGTTCCATCGGCGGCGTCCTGGGTCAGCGTTTCCTCGGTGAGGATGGCGCCGGTGATGTAGCGGCTCATCGCTTCGCGCGACCGGAACAGCATCTCGCGATAGTCGCGGCGGGTCTCGAACGTGACGGGCAGGCCGATCACGGCGAAGCGCTTGGCGATGGTGCCTTCCGATTCATCGGCCGCCAGAATGCCCATGCCGGGCTTGACGAGGCTCCGGGCAGTCTCGCTCAGGCTCGGCACAGGCTTCCTCCCTCGATGGACAATCTGTGCATAAGCGACCGAGGCCGCCGGCGCGATACGACTGAAGTCTAAAAGAGCGATCTCGCCGGTGCGGCAAGTTATCGCTTCAGCGCGGCCACGCCGGGCAGGTCCTTGCCTTCCATCCATTCGAGAAAGGCGCCGCCGGCGGTCGAGACATAGGTGAACTGGTCCTTCACCCCGGCCTGGGCCAGGGCCGACACCGTGTCGCCTCCTCCTGCGATGGACACGAGCTTTCCCGCCCTGGTGCGCGCGGCCACATATTCGGCAATCTCGGTCGTGCCCTCATCGAAAGGCGGCGTCTCGAAGGCCCCGAGGGGGCCGTTCCACACCAGGGTCGCCGCCTCGTCGATCGCTCCTTTGATGCGCTCGCGCGACTGGCGGCCCAGATCGAGGATCATGCCTTCCGGATCCATGGCATCGAGGCCGTAGTTCTGATGGGGCGCGTGGGCGGCGAAGTGCCAGGCGACCACCGCGTCGACCGGAACGATGACGGCGCAGTTGGCCTTCTCGGCCTTGTCGAGAATGGCGTTGACGGTGTCGCCCATGTCCTTTTCGGCAAGCGATTTTCCGATGCCGATTCCCTGGGCCAGCAGGAAGGTGTTGGCCATGGCGCCGCCAATCACCAGAGCTTCGACCCTGCTCACGAGGTTCTGCAGAAGGTCGAGCTTGGTCGAGACTTTGGCGCCGCCCACCAGCGCGATCACCGGCCGCCTGGGATTGCCCAGGCCCTTCTCGAGGGCCTCGAGCTCGGCCTGCATGGCAAGCCCGGCCGCCGAGGGCAGCAGATGGGCAAGGGCCTCGGTTGAAGCGTGGGCGCGATGGGCGGCCGAGAAGGCATCATCGACATAGAGATCGCCCAGCGAAGCCATTTTCCTTGCGAGCTCCGGATCGTTGGCTTCCTCGCCCGGGGTGAAGCGCGTGTTTTCGAGCACCAGAATCGAGCCGGCCGGAGCGCTGTCGATCGCCTTTCTGGCCCGGCTCACATCCACCCAGTCGGTATCGACGAAACCAACCTGGTGGCCCACGGCGTCGGCCACGGCCGGCACCACCTGTTCGAGCGAATAGGCCTTGTCGACCTTGCCCTTGGGGCGGCCAAAGTGGCTGATGAGGATCGCCTTGCCGCCGGCTTTGGTAATGGCCCGGATTGTGGGCACTATGCGCTCGATGCGGGTCGCGTCGGTGACCTTGCCGTCCTGCACCGGCACGTTGAGGTCGGCGCGCAGCAGAACGCGCTTGCCAGAGAAGTCCATGCCCTCGATGGTCTTGAAATCGGCCGTCATCGCATCATCCTGCTGCAGTCGGGTGTACCGGGTTTGATACTGATCGCCGGACGGAAAGGAAAGGGAGAGAACCCATGCAATTGTCGCGCGGCCGGATGATCGACCACCTGCATCTGCGAGTTGGCGACCTTGAGGCGAGCCGGCGATTCTATGCGGCCGTCCTGGGAGTGCTCGGCATTCCTGTGGTCAATGCGCCCGATCATTTCTTCGCCGACGAGCTTTGGGTGGATGTCGGCACACCGGCAAGCCATGTTCACTTTGCCTTTCAGGCGCCGGACCGAGCCACGGTCGATCGCTGGCATGAAGCCGGCCTGGCCGCGGGCGGACGCGACAACGGGGCTCCGGGCGAGAGGCCCTACCATCCCGGATATTATGCGGCCTATCTGCTCGACCCGGACGGCCACAACGTGGAAGCCGTGTTCCACGGCCCGAGCAGGCGCAGCGCCGATGCCGTGGTGATCACGCCCGAGGCATAGAGGCAGGCTGCCGTTTGGGCTATGCTCGGGTCGGTCGGAAGTGCGCCGGCGCCCCGCGGGCTGGCGCGCTCCGCCCACCCCGCGCTGGCCCGACATGACCGGTCCAGCGATAGCCTGACGACTGCATCGGCAATGACAGCCTGAAGGAGCGCATCATGCCATATAGCGTGCAAGGCCTTGGAAAATCGAAATTCACCACGCCGGACGGCGGCGAATACGACACGCTGCGAACCTGGTGCTACGAGATCACAGCAACGGCTCCCAACAAGATCAACAAGGGACGTTGGGGGCTGAACTTCCCGGTCGGAACCGACATCGCGACGCCGGGCAACTACAAGGGCATGCCCGGCTACGAACTCGGGGAAGACAAGAAGGGCCGTCCGGTCGTCAGCGTGGACGTGCCGGCCGACACGATGAGCGTCAAGATTTGCTTCGTCGGTGGCGCCCAGGAGGGCAAGGCGGTTGAAATGAGCGCCGACGTGCTCGGCGCGGGAACCGATCCGAAGGACTGGATCGAGGTGGTCAGCGGCAAGAAGCTGCGCGGGCCGGCCGTGCTGGCCAGCGCCGTGCCTGGCAGGCTCGACTGGCTCGCCGAATATGAGGGGGCAAAGCTCGGGGCGCTGCTGGCCCGCCGCGAGACCGGCCCGTTGCGGCCTCTGCCGGGCGGCGAGTCATACGCCCTTCTCGATCTGGGCTGACATCCCGCGATAGCGGAGTGGGCCCGCCCCGCGGCGGACCGCTCTGCGCTAGAGCGTCTTGGCGAACGCTGCGGTCACGTCGCACATGCGGTTGGAGAAGCCCCACTCGTTGTCGTACCAGCCGAAGATGGTGACGAAGTTGCCTTCGATGACCTTGGTCTGGTCGAGCAGAATGGTCGCCGAGTGGGGATCGTGGTTGAGGTCCGACGACACCAGCGGATGGCGGGTATAGGTCATGATGCCCTTGAGCTTGCCGTCCGAGGCGGCGATCAGTGCCTCATTGACTTCCTGAACCGTGGTGGCCCGCTTGGCGACGAAGTTGAGATCGACGAGCGATACGTTGGGCGTGGGCACGCGGATGGAAATGCCGTCGAGCTTGCCCTTGAGTTCGGGAAGCACGAGCCCGATGGCACGCGCCGCGCCGGTCGAAGTCGGGATCTGGCTGAGCGCGGCCGCGCGGGCGCGATAGAGATCCTTGTGCATCGTATCGAGCGTGGGCTGGTCGCCGGTGTAGGAATGGATGGTCGTCATCATTCCCTTCTCGATGCCGAGCGTGTCGTTCATCACCTTGGCCATCGGGGCGAGGCAATTGGTGGTGCACGAGCCGTTGGAGATAACGACGTGCTCCTTGCTCAGCCTGTCGTGGTTGATGCCGTAGACCACGGTGAAGTCGGCGCCGTCCGCGGGCGCCGAAACGATCACCTTCTTGGCCCCCGCGGCGAGGTGGGCCGAGGCCTTCTCCTTGGAGGTGAAGATGCCGGTGCACTCGAGCACGATGTCGACGCCGAGGTCCTTGTGCGGCAGCTCCGCGGGGTTCTTGACGGCCGTCACCTTGAAGGGCTTGCCGCCCACCGAGATCGTATCGCCCGAGACGACGACCTCATGGGGGAATTTCCCATGCACGCTGTCGTAGCGCAGCAGGTGCGCGTTGGTCTCGACCGGCCCCAGGTCGTTGACCGCAACCACCTCAATGTCGGTGCGGCCCGACTCGACGATGGCGCGCAGAATGTTGCGCCCGATGCGGCCAAACCCATTGATTGCGACGCGTACGGCCATGATGGCTCCTTGGACTTAAGATGAACGGCGGTGACTACAACTGCAGCATCACGGCTTCAACTACGCCATTGGGCGTAATGCCGAAATACTCGTAAAGCTGCTCGGCCGGCGCGCTGGCCCCGAACGAGTGCATGCCAACAAAGTGCCCTTTCTCGCCCAGGAGCTTGTGCCAACTGAGGCCGATCCCGGCCTCGACGGCGACGCGGGCCTTCGGCGTGCCGATCAGGCCAGCCTTATAGTCGTCGGGCTGCCTCTCGAACAGTTCCAGCGAGGGCACCGAGACGACCTTGGCCGAAACGCCCTTCTGCCTGAGCAGCTCGAGCGCCTCGACCGCGATCGAGACTTCCGAGCCGGTCGCAAAGATCACGGCGTCCGCCTTGTCGTCGCCGGCGATCTTGTAGGCGCCGCGGGCGCTCAGATTGTCCTTCACATATTCGGTGCGCAACGGCGGCAGGTTCTGGCGCGAAAGGGCCAGGATGGTGGGGTGATCCTTGCTTCTGAGCGCGATCTCCCAGCATTCGAGGGTCTCGACCGCATCGGCGGGGCGCAGAACCTGCAGGTGCGGAATGGCGCGCAGAGCCGCCAGATGTTCGATCGGCTGATGGGTCGGGCCGTCCTCGCCCAGCCCTATCGAATCGTGCGTCATCACATAGATCACGCGCTGTTCCATGATGGCGCTCAGGCGGATCGCGGGGCGCGCATAGTCGGTGAAAACCAGGAACGTGCCGCCATAGGGGATCAGGCCCTTATGGAGCGCGATGCCGTTCATGATCGCCGACATGCCGTGCTCGCGGATGCCGTAGCGCATATAGCGCCCGGTGCGATCGGTGTCGGTGAAGGGCAGGGTCTGGGGCGTGTTGGTGAGGTTTGACCCGGTGAGGTCGGCCGAACCGCCGACAGTCTCGGGAACGACGGCGTTGATGACATCGAGCGCCATCTGGCTCGACTTGCGCGTTGCGACCTTTGGCTTGTCGGCCGCCAGTTTCTGCTTGTAGGCATCGAGCGCGCCATCGAGCGCGGCTGGCAGGTCGCCCGCAAGGCGGCGGTTGAACTCCGACTTCCGGTCGGCCGGGAGCGCATTGAGCCGTCCCTGCCAGGCGCCATATTCGTTGGCCGAGCGGGTGCCGGCGGCGCGCCAGGCATCGAGCGTGGGCTTGGGAATCTCGAAAGCCGGATAGGTGATGCCGAGATTCTGCTTGGCGGCGGCCAGCTCCTCCTTGCCGAGCGGCGAGCCGTGAACCTTCTCGGTTCCCTGCTTGTGCGGGGCGCCGAAGCCGATCGTGGTGCGCGCCGCGATCAGCAGCGGCCGGGTCGACTTGCGCGCATCGAGCAGCGCCTTCTCGACCGCCGCCTGATCGTGGCCGTCGATTGCGATCGTGTTCCAGCCCGAGGCCTCGAAGCGCTTGAGCTGGTCGGTCGAATCGGCATTCGAGACCTTGCCGTCGATGGTGATCCCGTTATTGTCCCAGATCAGGGTCAGCTTGTTGAGGTTGAGGTGCCCGGCCAGGGAAATCGCCTCCTGGCTGATGCCTTCCATGAGGCAGCCGTCGCCGCACAGGCACCAGGTGTGGTGATCGACGACGTCGCTGCCGAACTCAGCCGCGAGCTTGGCCTCGGCAATCGCCATGCCCACGGCATTGGCGATCCCCTGCCCCAGCGGCCCGGTCGTGGTTTCGATCCCCTTGAGGAACCCGTACTCGGGATGGCCCGGGGTCTTGCTGCCCAGCTGCCGGAAGTTCTTGATCTGGTCGATCGTGGCGTCTTCATAGCCAAGCAGATAGAGCGCGGCGTAAAGCAGCATCGAGCCGTGACCGGCGCTCAGCACGAAGCGGTCGCGATCGGGCCAGTCGGGATGCTGCGGATCGAACTTCATGACCTTGGTGAACAGGACCGTGGCGATATCGGCGCAGCCCATGGGCAGACCCGGATGGCCCGAATTGGCCTTCTCGACGGCATCCATCGCGAGGGCGCGGATGGCGTTGGCCATTTCGTCGGCGGTCTTGGAATTGGTCATGAAATCCGCTCGTTTCCTGAGATTTTCCGGGGGTTTTCGAAGCGGGCTCTGGATTAACAGGTTCGATTTGCCTGTCAATGACAGGGCTCTATAGTGCTTTGGTCGTGAGTCAGTGATTTGCGGGCGGGCCGATGAGCGAGATCGAGGATACCTACGAGGCAGCGTCCGACCGGCTCGACCGGGCGTTTCAGCGGCTGGAAGCTTCCGTGCGCAGCCTCAACGGGCGGATGCGAACGCATGCCCGCATCGAGGCCGACACGCAGAAGCTCCTGGCCGAACGGGCAAAGTTCGCCAGCGACCTCGAAAAGGCGAGCGCGAGGGCCAGGCGGCTCGACGAGGCGTCGGCGGAGGTGGCGCGCCGGCTGGTGGTTGCCATGGACACGGTCAACGACGTGCTGCGCAATGCCTGATGTCGTGGTCGAAATCGCCGGCAAGAAATATCGCATCGCCTGCGAGGAGGGTCAGGAGCAGCATCTGCTCGATCTGGCCGGCGAGTTCAACCGCCGCGTGGAAACCTTCAAGGGCACCTTCGGCGAGATCGGCGACACCCGGCTCACGGTGATGGCGGGCATCGCCGTGCTCGACGAGCTCGCCGAGGCGCAGCGCAGGATCGAAAGCCTCAAGGCCGATATCGCCGAGCTCACCACCGCGGGCCGCGAGCTCACGCTCGAGGCCGA
>DASZSH010000012.1:0-5431 GCA_035548755.1 Devosia sp. | reverse complement strand
CGTTGAAGTCGGTCGCCGCCGCGATACGGGTCACTTCCGACACCAGAGACTGGTACTCGGTGTCGAGCATGCCGCGTTCGGTCGAAGAAAGCTGACCCGAACCCGCCTGCACCGACAGCGTCTTCATGCGGACCAGAACGTCGTTGACACGAGCCATGGCGCCGTCCGCGATCTGGAGCATCGACACGCCCTGACCGGCGTTGACCGAAGCCTGCTTCAGAGCGTTGACGGTGCTGTTCAAGCGCGCACCGATCGCCATCGCGGCGGCGTCGTCTTTCGCCGACACGACACGGCTGCCCGAGGACAGCTTGGCGAGCGAGGAAGTCGCCTGCGAGTCCGACGTCATCAGGTTGCGATGCGCGACGTTCGCGGCGTAGTTGGAGATAACGTTAAGAGACATTGCAATTTCTCCTACATGGAAGGGAACGCCAAGGCTTCCTGCCAAGGCACCGGAGCCCCGTTCCTGCATGGAATGGGAGTCCGGCGGGGATGATGGAGCAAGCCGGATGCCAATTGGCCCCCGGGTGCTTTATCAGCGGGTTAACCCGGGTGAATCGCGCATGAACCGGCAGAATTTGCCGGGCACCGGCAGATTGCACCCTGCAGAATCTGCCGGGCCGGCAAAAGCTGCCGGGGCCGGCGAGCGCGTTTTTTGATCGTGCCACCAGCCTGTTAAAGCCTCCTCAACCTTACCCGGGCAGCATCCGACAGGACCAAAAGAGGCTTTCAGACATGGCGGTTAGCGCCCAATCCAGCTTTAACGGCAGCAGGTCGGCCAAAGCCCCTCGGGCGGCCGGCGGGCCCGTTCCTGCGCCACGCCCGTTGCCCGCGACATTGCTCGCTCTCCTGCAAGAAGGGCTCGCCCGGCATCAAGCCGGCCGGTTAGACGAAGCCATCGAGCTTTATCAGCGCGTTCTCAAGGAACGCCCGACACAGCCCGACGCTCTGCATCTCTCGGGCGTGATCCACCATCAGCGCGGGGACAGCAAAATGGCCGTCAAGCTGATCCGCAAAGCCCTGAAAGGCGATCCCAGCAACGCCAATGCGCTGGTCAATCTGGGCGCGGCCCTGACCGCACTGGAGCGCTGGGAGGAAGCTGGCGACGTGCTTCAGGAAGCGGTGTCACGGCTTCCCAACAGCGCCGAAGCACAAGGCAATCTCGGTGTCGCCCATGAGAGGGCGGGCCGTCTGAGCGACGCTGCGAGTTCCTATCGTCGCGCCTCGGAGCTCAATCCCGCCAATCCTCAGTATCTGCGTCGCTGGGCGGACAGCGCTTACAATATCGGAGTCTGGCAGGAAGCGGCGACCGCGTTTGACCGTTACCTGCAGATGGTGCCGGGCGATACCGACGCCCGCAACAATATGGGCCTGGCCCTGCAGGAGCTGAGGCGCACCGACCAGGCGATCGAGGCCTTGCAGCGCTCCCTGGCAGACCAGCCCGACAACGCGATGATCCACGCCAATCTCGGCAATGCGTTGGGCCAGGCCGGGCGCCTGGTGGAAGCCGAGATCCATTTCCGCCGGTCGGTCGAGCTCGCGCCCGATGACTGGCGCATGCAGATCAATCTGGTCAACCTTCTGTGGGAGCTGGGGCGGATCGACGAGGCCTTTGCGCGAATCGAGAAGGTGATCGCAAGCCGCCCCGACGATGCGCAGCTGTTGCAGCAGACCGCCACCCGTCTGACCGGCGTGCGGCATTACGAGCGCGCCGAGCAGCTCCTCAAGCGCGCCATCGAGATCGATCCGAACCTGGCCGAAGCCTATAACGGGCTCGGCAATATCGCCGCCTTGCGCTTCGACTATGCCGGGTCGATCGGCCAATACAGCAAGGCGATCGAGCTGAAGCCCGATCACCTGCTGGCGCATCTCAATCTCTGCATGGCGCTCCTGAAGCTGCGCCGCTTCGACGAGGCCGCCATTCGGACCTATGGGCTGCGGATGCAGCCGGATTATGCCAAGCACGAGGCGGCGACGCTCAGCCGCATCATCCAGATTCTCAAGATCGTGGCGGATTTCGACGGCATCGAGCTGCTGGGCGATTTCTGGCCGGCGATCGAAATGGCGCCCATCGAGCATTTGTCGCCGGCCCTGCTGACCCTGCTGTCGATGGCCGAGGACGACGAGCATATCGAGCGCATGGTGGCCGCCAGCCGGCGCGTCGGCGTCGATCTCGAGCGCAAGGCGGCCTGGAAAGTCGAGGCGGCGCCGGCCTTCGTGAAGCGAACCGGCAAGATCCGGATCGGCCTGGTGTCGGCCGACTTCCGCAGCCACTCGGCCGCGCGCTGCATCCTGCCGCTCTTGCGCGGCTATGACCGCGACAGGTTCGAGCTCACCTGCTATTCGGCCGTTTCGGCGACCGATGATCCCGTCCAGCGGACGATCATGGGGCTGACCGATGCCTTCGTCGAGATCGACGCCATGGACGATCCGGCCGCCGCTGACAGGATGCGCGCCGACGGGATGGAGGTGCTGTTCGATCTCTCCGGCTGGACCGCTTATTCGCGGTTGCCGCTCTTCGCCTACAAGCCGGCCCCCCACCAGGTTTCTTGGCTGGGCTGGCCCTTCACCTCCGGCTTGCCGTCGATCGGGCATTTTCTCGTCGACCGTTTCAACGCACCGACGCGCCCGGGCCTGCTGGTCGAAAGCCCTCTGGTGATGGACGGGTCCTGGGTCTGCTTCGAGAATCTGACGCAGACGCCGATCGGCGATGCGCCGTTCAAGCGCAACGGCCATATCACGTTCGGGACGCTCAACAACACCTATAAGGTCTCGCAGAAGCAGATCGCGCTCTGGGCGCGCATCATGGCGGCTGTTCCGGGCTCGCGCTTCCTGATGGCCCGGGCCGAGGTGCGGTCCCTGGTCTTCTGCCGCAATATGCTGCTGGAGTTTTCCAAATACGGCATTGGCGAAGACCGGCTCGAGCTGATCGGCCAGGCCGCGGACGCCTCGCATTTCGACTTCTACAACCAGTTCGACATCTCGCTCGACACCTATCCGGTCGTTGGTGGCGTGACCACGATGGATAGCCTCTGGATGGGCGTTCCGGTGGTGGCGATGTATGGCGCGGCGTTCCACCAGCGCATCGGCCACAGCATCCTCAATCATTGCGGGCTCGGCGAGTTTAGCGTGCCGACGCCCGAAGCTTTCGTCGAGACCGCCTGTCGCCTCGCCGCCGACACCGATCGGCTGGCCGAGATGCGCACGGAATTGCGTTCCCAGGTGGCGGAATCGCCCCTGCTGGACGTGTCCGGGTTCGCCGCCCGCTTTGGCGCGGCGATCGCCGGGCTCGTTGCCAAATCAAACTGAACCCCGCGAGCGAGAACGGGAGAGACCCACCCATGAGCAAGGATCCGATTGAAAGGCTGGTCGACGCGCTGGGCGCGATCGGCAAGGACGAGGAGCTGCGCGTGCGTTTCGTGGCGTTGCTGCGGCAGGCCGAGGTGCGCCTGGCGCAGCCCGGCCTCGACGTGCGCGAGGAGGTGACGGGGCCGATCGTCGACGCCCTCCACCAATGCCTCGGGCCCATGCACAAGCGGCTCGCCTCCGGCGTCGATTTCCATTTCCATTACCGCTCCCGCATCGCCCGCGAGTTCGTGCTGGCGCAGGAAGCCCAGCCCGACCATGTCTGGGAGCCCCAGGCCACGCGCCTGGTGCTGCAGCTCGGCCGCGCCGCCCATCACGTGTTGATCGGCGGCGCCCAGGGCGGAGAGCTGGCGGTGCCCCTCGCGCGCGAGATCCGCGGCTTCGGCGTGGTCCATTGCTTCGAGCCCAATCCCGAGCAGATGTCGATGCTCCGCCACAATGCGGCGGTCAACGGCCTCGACAATCTGCGCTTCAACCCGCTGGGCCTCTGGGGCCGCGACCAGACCCTGCTGAAGCTGGTGCGCGAGCAGGGCGTTGCGCGGCTCGAGACCGTCAAGAAGGCCGCCGAGGGCAGCTTCGCCAGCGCCACCATCGTCACCTATGCCGGCGCCCAGCGCATCGACAAGCTGGAGCTGATCAAGCTCGACATCGCCGGCGCCGAGCTCACCACGCTCAGCAGCGCGGAACGCTTCCTGTCGCAGCCCAAGGGCAAGGCGCCGCATCTCGTCTTCAAGGTGCATCGCCACCATACCGACTGGTCGCGCGGCCTCGATAACACCGAGATCTGCCGCTACCTCTCGGGCTTCGGCTACCATCTCTTCGCCGTGCGCGACTATGAATCGAACGTGCCGATGAGCCGCCAGGCGATCGAGCTGATCCGTCCCGAGGAGGCCTATCTCGAGGGACCGCCGCACGGCTTCAACATGCTGGCGGTCAAGGACGAGGCGGTCCTCGCCAATTCGATGTTCCGCTTCGTCTCGGGCGTGAGCCCGCGGCTCCTGAAGCACAGCGACCCGAGGCTGCATCAACCCTTGGCCGGTGCTGCGTGACGCGTATTGCCGCCATTGCGGAACCGCCATCCGATGCGCTGACCGTGGACCCGTCGGCCTGGGTCAGCCCGGATGCCCGCATCTTTCCCTCGGTGCGGGGGACGAAGATCGCGATCGGCGCCGGCTCCAGGCTGTTCGAGTTCGCCGTGATCCGCGCGGTGGGCGGCAGCGGCGATGTGGTCATCGGCGAACGCTGCATGATCAATCCCCATTGCGTGCTCTATAGCGGCAGCGGGATCGAGATCGGCGACGATGTGGCGCTGGCGCCGGGCGTGCAGATCGTGCCGGCCAACCATGCCTATCAGCGCCGCGACATTCCCATCGCGCAGCAAGGCTTCCTGCCTTCCAAGGGCGGGGTGAAGATCGGCGACGATGTCTGGGTGGGCGCCAATGCGGTGCTGCTGGACGGGACGGTGATCGGCAAGGGCGCCGTCATCGCCGCCGGCGCCGTGGTGAGCGGCGCGGTGCCGCCCTACGAGATCTGGGGCGGAGTCCCGGCGAAGAAGATCGGAATCCGAGGCGAGGCGACGCCCTGAGGCCCGCGGCCGCCTGGCTCAGCGCGGTTGGGGCGCCTGGGCGGTCAGGCCGCCATCGGCGGTGAAGAGCTGGCCGGTGACGAAGGCGGCCTCGTCCGAGGCGAGCCAGAGGGCGAGCGCCGCGATATCGACGGGCTTGCCGGTGCGGCCGGCCGGGTGGATCGCGCCGATCTTGCGCCGCGCCTCGGCGGGGTCGGGCAGGCTCCGGTAATAGGCCTCCAGCATGTCGGTCTCGATCCAGCCGGGGCAGATCGCGTTGCAGCGGATGCGATCCTTGCCATGGTCGACCGCGACCGCGCGGGTGAGGGCATGGACGCCGCCCTTCGAGGCGCAATAGGCCGCCAGGTTCGGATCGGCCACGAACCCGTCATAGGAGCCGATATTGACGATGGCCCCGCCGCCGCGCCGGCGCAGGGCCGGGATCGCCGCGCGGCTGCAGAGGAAGACGGACTTGAGATTGACCGCCATGACGCGGTCCCATTC
>DASZSH010000011.1:0-16878 GCA_035548755.1 Devosia sp. | reverse complement strand
CGAGCGGAACAACCGATCAGGACTGGATCGCGCAGCTGCTTAATGCGGACATGTCGGTGGCTACGCCCGAGGAGCGCAAGCAGGGCGTCGAGATGGCCGACAAGCTCACCGAGCAGTTCGCGGCGCAATAAGGGTCGCGCCGAGGCCCGCGGCGCTCCGCGCGAGAGCTGCGCGCCGAGGGCATTTCAGGGATATGACCGAAGCACGGGAAGCCGGCTCGACAGCCGGCGTCAGAAGTTCAGCGTCGCTTCGACGGGAACGTGATCGGAGGGCTTCTCCCAGCCGCGGACCTCCTGATGGACCAGGACATCCTCCAGCCGATCGGCAGCCTGCGGCGAGAGCAGCATATGGTCGATACGGATGCCGTCCTTGCGATCCCAGCCAAAGGTCTTGAAGTCCCAGAAGGTGTAGCCGGGGTCGCTGGAAACGGCGCGCTGGGCGTCCACCATGCCCATATTGAGCAGCGTTCGCCAGCGTTGCGCGCTTTCGGGCCGGAACAGCGCGTCGCCCACCCACTTTTCGGGGAAGGTCGCATCGATGGGGGCGGGGATGATGTTGAAGTCGCCCATGAGGACGAACGGCTCCTCGAGCGCCAGTCGCGAGTCGACAAAGCGGATGAGCCGGTCCATCCAACCGAGCTTGTAGGGAAACTTCTCCGATTTCACAGGATTGCCGTTGGGCAAATAGATGCAGCACACCCGGATGGCGCCGCTTTCGGTCGAGAAGACGCCTTCGATGAGCCGGGCCTGCTCGTCGCCGTCGTCGCCCGGAAGGCCGCGGGTCACCTCGTCGAAGCGATGCTTGCTGAGCAGGGCCACGCCGTTCCAGCTCTTCTGGCCGAACGTCTCGACATTGTAGCCCAGCGCCTCGATCTCGAGCCGCGGGAACTCCTCGTCGACAGCCTTGATCTCCTGCAGGCCCACAATGTCCGGCGAGGCTGTTTCGAGCCATTTCAGCATCAGGCCCAGCCGGGCTTTGACGCCGTTGATATTCCAGGTGGCGATGCGCATGGGCGGAGACCCTACCGGGCGACTGGGAGTGCGGCAACCTCCGCCGCTCAGACGGCGACCGAGAAGCTCGTGCCGCACCCGCACGAGGCGACTGCGTTCGGATTCTTGATCTGGAAGCTTTGTCCGATCAGATCGTCGACGTAGTCGATCTCGGCTCCGCCCATGAACTCGAGGCTGAGCGAGTCGATCAGCACGGTCGCCTCGCCCTTGCGCAACACGAGGTCGTCGGCAGAAGCAGACTCCTGAACGAGCTTGTACTCGTATTGGAAGCCTGAGCAGCCGCCGCCCGCCACGACGATCCGCAGGACAGTGCCCTGTGGCTGCTTCGCCAGGACGCGGCCGATCTTTTTCGCGGCGCGGTCGGTCAGAACAACGGGGTTTGGTGCTAGATCAGTCTCGGCCATAACGTTTCCCCGGGCGGCGATGCACCCGTCCCTTGAACTTAATATCGTCGAATGCCGATGAAAAGGGCTCAATGAACGAGCAGGCGCCTTACGCGGCCGATCCAGCCCGTAGCCGGGGGAGACGGTATCCGGTCCCGGACAGCCCGACCCGCTCGGAATTCCAGCGGGATCGCGACCGGATCATCCATTCCACGGCCTTCCGGCGTCTGCAGTACAAGACGCAGGTCTTTCTGCACCATGAGGGGCAGCACTTTCGCACACGGCTGACCCACACGCTCGAGGTGAGCCAGATGGCGCGCTCGATCGCTAGGGCTTTGCGGCTCAACGAAGATCTGGCCGAGGCGGTGGCGCTCGCCCATGACCTTGGCCACACCCCGTTCGGTCACGCCGGAGAGCGGGTGCTAAACCGGAAGATGGCGGAGTTCGGCGGCTTTGACCACAACATGCAGGCGATCCGGGTCGTAACGCTGCTCGAAAATCGCTACGCCGAGCATGATGGCCTGAATCTGAGCTGGGAAACCCTCGAAGGCATTCTTAAACACAACGGGCCGCTGGTGGATGAGGACGACCGTCCCGTGGGCCGCTATGTCGAGGAGTGGCTCCCATTCGGACTTTTCGACATCGAGGCCAGCGCCGATCTGATGCTGAATTCCCATGCGAGCCTTGAGGCCCAGTCGGCCGCGATCGCCGACGACATTGCCTACAATGCGCACGACATCGACGATGCGCTTCGAGCCGGCCTCATCGGACTGCAGGACCTGGCGGAGGTGCCCCTTGTCGGGCCGATCGTCCGGGAGGTCGTCGGGCGCTGGCCGGACATCGAGCGCGCCCGGCAGGCCCACGAAGTGCAGCGGCGGCTCATCACGCATGCCATCGAGGATGTGATCGCCTCGGCGAGAGCCGAAATCGCCGGTGTGGCGCCCCTCTCCGCCGACGACGTGCGACTGGCGGGCCGCACCCTCGTCCACTTTTCGGCGCCTCTGAGGGAGGCCGAACAGGGCCTCAAGGCGTTCATGTTCGAGCATGTTTACCGGGCCGAGCCGGTCATGATCCCGGTCCGGCGCAGCGAAGCGCTAGTGGCCGACCTGTTCGACCGATATTTCGAGACAGCAGCCATGCCGGGCAGATGGGGGCAGGCGGCGCTCGCCGCGACGTCCGAACCTGCGCGCGCGCGGATCGTCGCCGATTTCATCGCTGGCATGACCGACATTTACGCCGAAGCCGAGCATCTGCGGCTGTTTGACGGGAAACAGCCGGTGGGTTAGGGCCTGCCGGCTCTCAGGACCGGACGATCATGGACATCTTTGCCGACTTTGCCGCGCGCGTGGCGGTGGCCCTCAGGACCCTCTATCCGGAGGCGTCGGACGATCTGGTGGCCCGCGCCGTGGCCGAGCCGCCCCGCGATCCCGCCCACGGCGACCTCTCCTCGAATATGGCGATGGTCGTCGCCAAGCCGCTCGGCAAAAACCCGCGTGAGGTCGCCTCGGCGCTGGCGCACCATTTCGAGGCCGATCCGGATGTGGAGTCCGTCGAGGTCGCCGGCCCGGGATTTCTCAATTTCCGGCTCGATGCGCCGGTGTGGCACCGGGTGCTGAAATCGGTGGACGAGCTGGGCGCCGCCTATGGAAAGTCCAATCTCGGGCACGGCGAGAAGGTCAATGTCGAGTACGTCTCGGCCAATCCCACCGGACCCATGCATGTGGGCCATACGCGTGGCGCCGTGTTCGGAGACGCGCTGGCGTCGCTCTTGGCCTATGTCGGATACGACGTCACGCGGGAATACTATATCAACGACGCTGGCGGCCAGGTCGACGTGCTCGCCCGCTCCGCCTTCCTGCGTTACCGCGAGGCGCTCGGCGAAACCGTCGAGATTCCCCCGGGCTACTATCCCGGCGACTACCTCAAGCCGGTGGGCGAGCATCTCGCCGACGCCTGGGGCCGCGAGCTTCTCGAGATGTCCGAGGCGGACTGGCTTCCGAAAGTCAGGGACCTCGCTCTCAAGATGATGATGGACCTCATCAAGACCGACCTCGCCAATCTGGGCGTCGAGCATGATGTCTTCTTCTCGGAGCGGACCCTGCACGGACGGGGCGGCGACATCGAGCGTACCCTCGAATGGCTGCGCCAGAAGGGTCTTGTCTACGAAGGGCGGCTCGAAAGGCCCAAGGGACAGGCCGACGAGGACTGGGAGGACCGCGAACAGACGCTCTTTCGGGCTATGCAGTTCGGGGACGACACCGACCGCGCGCTGCTCAAGTCGGACGGTTCCTACACTTATTTCGCCGCCGACATCGCCTATCACCGCAACAAGTATCTGCGCGGCTTCAAACACATGATCAACGTGTTCGGCGCCGACCATTCGGGCTATCTCACGCGGCTCAAGGCGGCGGTGAAGGCCGTGTCCGACGGCAAGGCGGATGTCGATGTCAAGGTGATGCAGCTCGTCAGGCTCCTCAGAAACGGCGAGCCATTCAAGATGAGCAAGCGCAGCGGCGACCTGGTGCTGCTGTCGGACGTCGTGGAGGAGGTGGGCGTCGACGCCACCCGCTTCATGCTGCTGACGCGGCGCAACGAGCAGCAGATGGATTTCGACTTCGCGCTGGTCAAGGAGCACACGCGGGACAATCCGGTGTTCTACGTGCAGTACGCTCACGCCCGCACCTGTTCGGTCTTTCGGACCGCCGAAGCGGAGTTGCCCGCGCTCGATCTCAGCCCGGCGGAGCTGAGCCGCGCCCCTCTCGAACTGCTGGTCAGCCCGGCCGATGTCGAGCTCATCAAGGTCATCGCGCAATGGCCGAGGACGGTCAGTGCGGCAGCGCTTGCGCACGAGCCCCATCGCATTGCATTTTACCTGTACGAGCTCGCTGCGGCGTTTCACGCCTTCTGGGCCAAGGGGAAGGACGACAGGGCCTTACGCTTTGTTAACCCTGAGGACCTGAAACTGACCGTAGCGCGACTCGCGTTGGTGGGCGCCGTCAGGCAGGTTTTGGTCAATGGCCTCACAGTCTTGGGGGTGTCTGCTCCGAATGAGCTTTCATAATTCGGGCGCATTGGTGTGATGGGTGGGAACCTTCTCGGCGGGGGTCGAGCGGGAAAACCAACCAACATCGTGAGCCTACTCAATGCCGCCAGCGAGACCGCAGCAGATGTCCGACCCGGCCGATAAATCCGACGACCTTATCGCGGAACTCGCAAAACTGATGGCTGCGACTCCGGGCAAGGACAGCACGGTACAGCCGATCGCCAAGCCGGCCCCGATCCTGCCACAGCAGACCGCCGCCACGCCGACGGTCAGGATTCCGGGCATGGACGGCCCCGCGCGGTCCGCATCGCCCGGCCCTTCGGCGTCTTCGCCCGAACCCCGCAGTCCGGCGACCGGCACCATACGCATTCCGGGAATGGACCAACCTGCGCCGGTATCGACCAGCGCGCCCGTGGGCAAATTCGATTTCGGCAAGCCGGTCGCGGCCGCCCCCATCCGGCAGGAACCTCTCTCGACGCTGTCCGAGCGGCTTGCGGCGCAGGATCCCATCCCGCCAAGGCAGGATCCGCCGTCGCCTGCGTCCTCGGTTCGCATTCCTTCGGGATTGACGCCGGTGAGCGAGAACCGCTCCTTCGGCGACGGGCCGTCCTTGGCTGTGGCCCGGCCGGGCGTCGCGGCTACGCCTGCCGGGGGACCCGTCTCGCCGGCCGCAGCACCTGCCGCTGGCAATGCGGCCAGCACGGATTTCACGTTCGATTTCGGATTTGCCCAGAATCCGCCGCCGTCCGGGGCGCCCAAAGCGCAGCCGCCTTCGCCGGTAGCCTCCTCTCCCGATCCGATCGCGGCGTTGATCGAAGCCGATCTTGCCAAGACTCCGGCCGCGGACGACCAGGGGGATGCACGGGACCCGACGGCGGGGGAGCCCGCCGTGGAGACCGCAAAACCGACAGCGGTCGTGACGCCGATGATCCGGCCGGTCAACGGCATGGCGCAGCCCCAGCCGAAGCCGTCCATCGCGCCGGCCGCAAGCGTCTCTCCGCGGCCGAGCAGCCAGCCGATCCCCCTCAAGCCTGTGAGCGTTCCGCCTCGTTCTGCCGAGAGCGATCGGTTTGCGATTTCGCCCGGCGTCGGCCTCAATGTGAGGCCCCAGCCGAACCAGGCTCTCAATGGGCCGTCGGCCGGGTCGGATGTCGGCGAAGGCTCCGATCCGATGTCGGAGATCGAAAGCCTGATCGGGGAGGCCGTGCGGGTCGAGCTATCGCCCGGTCCGGTGCGTGTCCAGGCGGCGCAGCCGGTCGCGCCCAAGGTGGAGCTCGAGCCCGAGGAGGACATCGAGCGGGAGATTGCCCAGCATCAGCCCGAGCCGGCGCCATCGCCATCGCCGGTCGTGCCGCCGCTCACTACGCAGTTTGCGCCGCGTCGCGCCAACCTCAAGGACGACAAGAGCACTCGGTCGGCGGAAGAGGCAATTCTCGCAGCAGCCGCCGCCTCCGGGTCGGAGGTCGGTCGGCTCGAACCATCGGTGGGGGACGAGAGTCCGTATCGACGCCTGAAGGTCCGGCCGCAACGTTCATCCTTCATGTCCGGCGGCATGCGCCAGTATATCGGCATGGCGGTCGCCGGCACGCTGCTGCTTGCGGCGGGTCTCGGCCTCTACTGGGTGCTCAACATGGGGCGGGGGGCCAACACCGGCGCAAATGCTCCCCAGCTCACGGCGGATGCGACGCCGGTCAAGGCCAAGCCATCGGAAGCGCCCAAGCCGGCAAGCGATACTGCGAAGTCGCCGGTGCTTGCAAAGATGGATGGGGCCTCGACCGCGCCCAGCGCCGAACAGCTCGTTTCGACCGAGGCCTCGGCGGCCGATGTGACGCGCGACGTCACTCCCGCGCCTGCCGACGAAGGCGAGGGCGGGCTTGCCAATCGCAAAGTCAGGACCGTGACGGTTCGTCCCGACGGGACCATCGTGTCGGGCGACGACGCAGTCGCCGGCGCGGAGGCTCTGCCGATCGAGCGGCCGAACGTCCCCTCCGTCCCAAGCGCTGAAAGCACCAATCTTCTGGGGAACGGCCAGACGCCCGCGACCGACCCGCTTGTGCCGGATGCAACCACGACCGCCGCCGATTCGACATCGCAAGGGGCGAGCGCCGAAGCGGCCACGCAGGTCGCCGAAGCCGAGCAGCCCGTGATCGATCCCAGCCAGGTCGCGCCGGTTCCGATGCAGTTCCCGGTGCGAGCCGCCTCGGGTGGTTCTGCAGCAGGACCGACGAATTCGGCAGTCAATGCGCTGGTCGGCGCAGAGACGCCAAATGGTCAGATCGATCTGCTAGGCGGCAACGGCAGTCCGTCCCCGGCGGCCCCGCCGCAGCGTTCCGTCGCGGCGCCCGCGCCAGCCACGAGCAGCGGCGGCGCCGCAGCGGCCTATGTGCAGCTCAGCTCGCAGCCAAGCGCGGCCGATGCGGCTGCCTCCGTCAAGACCATGACGGCCCGATACGGCAGTCTGTTTGGCGGCAACAAGCTCGTGGTGCAGCAGGTCGACCTGGGCCAGAAGGGCATTCGCTGGCGCGTCCGGCTGCCCGCCGCGTCGCTGTCGGACGCCGCCAGCATATGCGCGCAAATCAAGGCGCAGGGCGGCGACTGCTTTGCGACAAGCAGCTGATCTGTCGGCTTGGCCGACTGCAAATTCGCCTGAAACCCGGCGCTGGATAGTCGCTTGAACCCAGATGCACCCTCAGATTGGCTCGAACAAGCCCCGCCGCCGCCCGACGACGAGGTCATGTATGTCGATGTCGGCGGCTATGAGGGTCCGCTCGACCTGCTGCTTGATCTGGCGCGCCGGCAAAAGGTTGATTTAAGCCAGATATCGGTGCTGGCCCTGGCCGAGCAGTATCTGGGCTTCATCGAGACGGTGCGGGAGAAGCGCATCGAGATCGCCGCCGACTATCTCGTCATGGCGGCATGGCTGGCCTACCTCAAGAGTCGCTTGATGGTCCCGCAGGTCGCCTCGGACGACGAGCCGACCGGCGAGATGATGGCGGCGCTTCTGCAATTTCGCCTCAAGCGGCTGGAGGCGATGCGCATGGCCGCGCAGCGCCTCATGGCGCGCCCGTTGCTCGGACAGCAGGTTTTTGCGCGCGGTGCGCCCGAACCGGTGACGATCGCCCGGCGGCCGCAGTGGGAGGCCTCCCTGTTCGATCTGCTGAAGGCCTACGCGACCCAGCGCGAGCGCGGAATTCCCAATGATTACACGCCCTTCGAACGGCACGTCTGGTCGTTGCAAGAGGCCCGTGACATCCTAAACCGGCTGATCGGGGACAATATGGACTGGGTGCCTCTCGACGCCTACCTCGCGCAATATCTCGACGTTCCCGAGGAGCGCGCCACCGCGATCGCGTCGACATTCGCCTCCAGCCTTGAACTGGTGCGACAGGGGCAGGTAGAAATCCGCCAATCGTTGGCCTTCGGGCCACTTCTGCTGCGCCGGCGCCGGAACGACGGCCCCGCATCCGCCGAAAATTGATGTCCGATCAAGATCTTGCCTCATCGCCCCAGAGCGGCCTTTCCGACGAGCCCGACTTCGCCGATCGTGCGCTCAGGATTCTCGAAGCCTTGCTGTTTGCTTCGGCAGAACCTCTGGCCGCCGCCGATCTGGCCCCGCATCTGGGCGAAGGGGCGGACGTGGAAGGGTTGCTCCGCAAGCTGGCCGAGCACTATGCGGGCCGCGGGGTCAATCTCGTCCGCCGGGCTGACAAATGGGCGTTCCGGACGGCCAGCGATCTCGAATTCCTGCTTCGGCGGGAGCAGACGGACGTCAAGCCGCTGAGCCGAGCCGCACTCGAGACCCTCGCCATTATCGCCTACCACCAGCCGGCGACGCGGGCGGAGGTGGAAGAGGTGCGGGGCGTGGCGACAGGCAAGGGGACCCTCGACCTGCTGATGGAAACGGGCTGGATACGAATGAGGGGTCGACGCCGCACCCCTGGTCGGCCCGTAACCTACGGCACGACCGAAGCCTTCCTCGATCACTTCGGCCTTGAATCCCTCGCGGATCTTCCCGGACTGGAGGAGCTCAAGGGGGCTGGTCTGCTGAGCGGCCGGCTGCCGCCCAACATGCAGATTCCGCTGCCTTTCGACGGGCCTTTGAGAGAAGACGAAGACCCGCTCGAGCCGGATGACACCGAGGGCCAGGACGAGCCGACCGAATGAGATTGCGGCATCGCCATCCTTGTGTTCAGGGTGGATTGCCCATATCTCTCAGCGACAGCTTACTGCCCGCGTGAAAAGGAGTTTCTGATGCACGGTCCAGGACTTTGGGGCATCATTATCGTTGCCGTCGTGGTCATCGTGCTCTTCGGCCGCGGCAAGATATCGGGCGTCATGGGCGAGGTCGCCTCTGGCATCAAAGCCTTCCAGAAGGGCATGCGCGACGAGGATAAGCCGCAGATGACCACCACGGCGCAGGTCCAGGCGCCGGCTCCGACCCCGGAAACCGACAAGGCCAAGGACGCCTGAGCGGTTCTTGCCACCGCTGACAAGAGGTTGCCCTGATGTTCGGCGTCGGCTGGACGGAGATGCTGCTGATCGGCATCGTGGCGCTCGTCGTCATCGGGCCGAAGGATTTGCCTGTGGTGATGAACCGGCTGGGCAAGGTTGTGGCGACCATCCGCCGCATGGGCGGCGAGTTCCAGCGTGAGCTCAACAAGACCACCGGACTCGACCAGATCACCGATCTGCGCCGCACGATCACCGAACCGCTGAAGCAGACGGCGGCCGAGATCACCAGGGAATTCAACAAGCCTCTCGAGGGCGGCGGCACCGCGCCCACCGGGATCATCGCCCCCAAGACGCCCGGCGCCCAGAGCGTGGTCGCAGAGATTCACGAAAAGGCCGGAATGGCTCCTCCCGATCCCGTCCAGGCCACCTCCGCTGATCCCGCCGTTCCCGCCAAAGTCGAGAGTCCGGCTCCGGTGGAGGCCATCGCGCCTGCCGCCGTCCCTGCACGGAAGACGAGGGCGCGCAAGACCGCGGCCGCAGCGGCGGCGGTCGAGGTCCCGGCGACACCGTCGCCAAAACCGAGGCGACGGTCGGCCGCTGAGGACACTGATCGGCCGGCTCCCGCGTCTTCCCGGAAGCGCCGTACGCCCAAGCCGAAGGCGGAGGGCTAAGTGGCCGACGCGGCGCAATTGCCTCCACCCGAAAAATCGGAAGAGGACGAGCTGAAGGGATCGGAAGCTCCGCTGCTCGATCACCTGATCGAACTTCGCCGCCGCCTGATCTATTCCCTGGCCGCGGTGGTGGTCTTCTTTCTGATCTGCTTCTTCTTCGCCAAGCCGATCTACGACATCCTGCTGCTGCCCTATAAATGGGCGGCCGGCGATGCGCAGGACGTCAAGCTCATCTTTACGGCGCCGCAGGAGCTGTTCTTCACCTACATGAATGTGGCGCTGTTCGGCGCGATCTTCCTGGCGTTCCCGATCATCGCGGGGCAAGTCTATGCCTTCGTCGCTCCTGGCCTTTACCGGCGGGAGCGTCGGGCCTTTGTGCCGTATCTCATTGCCACACCGCTCTTTTTTGTGCTCGGCGCGTTGATGGTCTATTTCGCCGTCGCGCCAATGGCCCTGCACTTCTTTCTGGGCATGCAGCAGACCCAGCCCAACGACATCCAGATCGAGATGCAAACGCGCGTGAGCGAGTATCTGGGGTTCATCATGACCCTGATCATCGCGTTCGGCATCTGCTTCCAGTTGCCAGTCATCCTGACGCTGCTGGCACGGATCGAGCTGGTGAATTCCAAGCAACTGGGCAAGGGCCGGAAATATGCCATCGTCGGCATCCTGGCGGTCGCCGCGCTGCTGAGCCCGCCCGATCCTATCAGCCAGATCGGGCTATCGATCCCGATGTACGCGCTGTACGAGTTCTCGATCTTCGCGGTGCGCTGGGTCGAAAAGCAGCGGGCCGCGCGGGAGGCGGCGAACGCCGCCAAGGCCGCCTGACCATCCTCTTGCCTTCGGGGCGGCTCTCCCGCAAAAGGGGCCTCTTCCCAAGGACTTCGCCATGCTCGACATCAACTGGATCAGGGCTAATGCCGCCGCGGCAGACGATGCGCTCGCGCGGCGCAAGAACGTGCCCTATTCGGCCTCGCAATTGATCGAAATGGACAACGCCCGGCGCTCCATCATCAGCCGGCTCGAGGAAGCACAGGCGTTGCGCAACAATCTCTCAAAGCAGGTCGGGCAGGCCAAGGCGATCAAGGACGAGGCCAGGGCGCAGGAGCTGATGGCGGAGGTCGCACGACTCAAGGACACCATCCAGGCTGGCGAGGAGGAGCGACGCCGGGCCGACGAGACGCTACGCAGCGCGCTCCTGCAGATGCCGAACCTGCCCAAGGACGAGGTGCCGCGCGGCGAGGACGAGCACGACAATGTCGAGTATTTCGGCCGTAACGGAAGCGCTGCCATAGCCGCCAGGGCACGGCCCCCGAAGCCATCCTTCGGCTTCAAGCCCAGGCAACATTACGAAACCGGCGAAGCGCTGGGCATGATGGATTTCGAGACAGCTGCGAAGCTCTCGGGCTCGCGCTTTACCGTGCTTAGGAGCCAACTCGCCCGCATGGAGCGCGCCCTTGGCCAGTTCATGCTGGACCTGCATGTGGACGAGCATGGCTACACCGAGGTGCAGCCGCCGTTGCTGGTGAAGGACGAGGCGCTCTACGGCACCAACCAGCTCCCGAAGTTTGAGGAAGATCTCTTTTTCGTGCGTCATGGCGACGGACGGCTGGCCCTTATTCCCACCGCGGAGGTGCCTCTGACCAATATGGTCCGAGAGTCGATACTCGCCGAGGAAGAACTGCCGCTGCGCTTTACGGCGCTGACCCCCTGCTTCCGCTCGGAGGCGGGATCGGCGGGTCGCGATACCCGCGGGATGATTCGGCAGCACCAGTTCGACAAGGTCGAGCTGGTTTCCATCACCACGCCAGACCAATCGGCCGACGAGCACGAGCGCATGCTTTCATGCGCCGAGGAGGTGCTGAAGCGCCTGGGGCTGCACTATCGGGTGATGATCCTTTCGACCGGGGACATGGGGTTCGGGGCGCAGAAGACCTACGACATAGAGGTGTGGCTGCCGGGGCAGGACACCTATCGCGAAATTTCGTCATGTTCGGTCTGCGGCGACTTTCAGGCGCGCAGGATGAACGCCCAGTACCGCCCCAAGGACTCCGCTAGGAAAGGCTCGCTGCCCTTTGTCCACACTCTCAACGGTTCGGCGCTCGCGGTGGGCCGGACGCTGATCGCGGTCATGGAAAACTATCAGCAGGAGGACGGTTCGATCGCCGTACCGGAGGCGCTGCAGCCCTACATGAAGGGCCTCAAGGTCATCGCAGCCGCCAAATGAGCTTGCGCATCCTCATCGTCAATGATGACGGCGTGGATGCGCCTGGGATCGCCGTGATGGAGGAGATCGCCCGCTCTTTGACCGACGATGTGTGGGTGTGCGCGCCCGAGAGCAACCAGTCGGGCGCAGCGCATCGCTTCACCTTCGGCCGCGAGCTCGAGCTGATCGAAAAGCGCCATCGCGTCTTTGCCGTGCCGCACGGTTCGCCGGCCGACTGCGTGGTGGCTGGAATGACGTTCCTGACTCGGGACCGGCCGGCCGACATCGTCCTTTCGGGTGTCAACAACGGCCAGAATCTCGGCGATATCGTCAACTGCTCGGGCACCGCCGCCGGAGCCCGCGAGGGCGCCCTGCAGGGTGCCCTCGGAATCGCCATGAGCCAGGGCGTCGACTACGAGAAGGGAACCCAAATCGACTGGTCGGTGGCACGGCGGTTTGGCGCGCGGCTCGTGGAGGGCATCCGGCGCGAAGCGCGCCCGGGCGTGTGGTTCAACGTCAACTTTCCGTTCTGCGCGCCCGAGGCGGTGGCGGGTGTGCGGGTGGTTCCGGCACAACGGTTTGAGCGATCGGCGATGAAATACTATCCCTCGCAAAATCCCGGGAAGTTCTTCATCGCGATCCCCGAGACGCCGCGGCCACTCGATCCGCACAACGACTTCCATCTGCTCATGGAGGGCAACGCCATCACGGTGACGCCGGTGGCGCTACAGGCCTCGGAGACGAGCCACATTGCAGCGATGGACGGCAAGATCGCGCTTTAGGCGACGCCCCCGGCCCAATCTGCGATGTCGGTCAGGGCTCTGTGGCTCATCGCCCGTTTCTTGGCCATCGCTTTGTCGGTCGATTTCCAGCGCTTGACGCCTTCCGGCTTGGATACCGTGACTGGCGGCAGCAGGCCGAAATTGACATTCATGGGCTGAAAGCTTCGCGGCCCGGGTTCGCCCTCGGCCGCGATATGGCCACCCAGGATGTGCTCCATGAGAGCGCCGATCGCGGTGGTCGGGGCGGGCGGGGGCAGGACTTCGCCGCGCATCTGGGCCGCGGCCATCCGGCCGGCGACGAGCCCGATGGCGGCGCTTTCGACATAGCCTTCGACGCCGGTGATCTGTCCGGCAAAGCGCAGCCGCGGGTCCGCCTTCAGGCGGAGCTGACGGTCCAGCACCTTGGGCGAATTGAGGAAGGTGTTGTGATGAAGCCCACCCAGCCGCGCGAACTGGGCATGCTCCAGCCCGGGAATGAGCCGGAAGATCTCGGCCTGTTTGCCGTATTTCAGCTTGGTCTGGAAGCCGACCATGTTCCAGAGCGTGCCGAGCGCATTGTCCTGCCTGAGCTGTACGACCGCGTAGGGCTTGACGTCGGGCATGCGCGGGTTGGTGAGGCCGACCGGCTTCAATGGCCCGAACCGCAGCGTCTCGCGGCCGCGCTCGGCCATGACTTCGATAGGCAGGCAACCGTCGAAGTAGGGCACATTCTCCCAGTGGTGGAAGACGTGCTTCTCGCCCGTCAGCAGGGCATCGACGAAACGGTTGTACTGCGCCTCATCCATTGGACAGTTGAGATAGTCGGCGCCGGTGCCGCCGGGCCCGGCCTTGTCGTAACGCGACTGCTTCCAGGCGATGCTCATGTCGATCGACTCGCCGTGGACGATGGGCGCGATGGCGTCGAAGAAGGCGAGTTCCGCCTCGCCGGTCAGGCTCTGAATGGCCTCGGCCAGCGGGCGCGAGGTGAGCGGACCGGTCGCGACGATGACGTTGCTCCATTCGGGCGGGGGAAGCCCCGCGATCTCGCCCGGTTCGACTGTGATGTTGGGGTGGGCGAGGATGGCCGCAGTGACAGCGTCCGAGAACCCGACCCTATCGACTGCCAGGGCACCGCCGGCAGGCAGCTTATGCGCGTCGGCCATGCGCATGATCAGCGATCCGCAACGACGCATCTCTTCATGCAGAAGGCCGACCGCATTGTGCTCATGATCGTCGGAACGGAACGAATTGGAGCAAACAAGCTCCGCGAATCCTCCGGAGACATGGGCCTCGGTCAATTTGCGCGGGCGCATCTCATGGACGATCACCTGCGCGCCGGATTGCGCCGCCTGCCAGGCTGCCTCCGACCCGGCCAGGCCGGCGCCGATGATATGGATGGGTTGATCGGACATCAGGCGCGTCCTAACAGCGGCGAAGGACTGCCGCAATCGGGAGGACGGCATGGCGATCACGCTCTGGGGTCGGGCGACATCGGCGAACGTGCAGAAGGTGCGATGGGCCCTCGCCGAGCTCGGTCTCGACTACGAACATATTCCGCTGGGCGGACGCTTCGGCGGGAATCGGACTCCGGACTACCTCGCCATGAACCCCAACGGGCTCGTGCCGACCCTGCGCGACGGCAGTCTGGTGCTCTGGGAGAGCCATGCGATCGTGCGGTATCTCACGGCCCAATACGGCGCCGGCGAGCTCTGGCCGATCGATCCAAGGGCGCGGGCCGAGTCGGATCGCTGGACTGACTGGACGGCGACGACCTTTCAGCCCGCCTGGATCGAGGTTTTCTGGGGCTTCTACCGAACTCCGCCTGCCGAGCGGGACCTGGGTCGGCTGGCCGAGCGGATCGGGTCCACCGAGCGATGCTTCTCCATTCTCGATCGGCAACTCGGCCGCACGCGCTTTCTGGCCGGGGACAGGCTGACCTACGCCGATATCGTGGCCGGCGTCGCGATGTTCCGATGGACGACGATGGGAATTGAGTCCGCCCTGCAACCCAACGTGCAGCGCTGGCATGAGGCCCTGCGCGGCCGTCCGGGATATCGAGAGGCGGTGGAAGTGGACTATTCGGAGTTGGCGGGCCGGCTAAGCCATTAGGCCTGCTCCGGGCTAAAAGCAGAACGCTCGCTTGCCTTTAGCAGGAAGCGAGCGTTCGGATCGCAGGGACGCTGAGGGTCGGCGAGATGCGGCTAGAGGGAACGCGCATGGTCACGGGCGATCTTCTGGATGTCGGCCCGCGAAATGCCGAGGTCGTTCAGCTGACGATTGTCGAGAGCGGCGAGCTCACGGACGGTCTGCTGGTAAGCGGCCCACTTTTTGAAAGTCTGGCGAATGCCCATTTGATTTCTCCTTCTTGAGGCGATCATCCTCGATCGCCACGACGCTGAGATAGTCCTGGGGATGGAGTCTGAGCAGGGGGCGTTTGGTCAGAACTCGGGTGCGAAAAACGCATAGCTCATTCTGGCGGCGTTCATCGGAATTTAACAAAGGCGGCCACCCGGGAAATCCTGGGGGCCGCCCTTGGTCTAGTGCGGCGCGGGTCAGCCCTGGCGGTCGAACAGGCTGCGGGTCATCTTCGAGAAGTCCGGTCCGGAAATCCCCAGAAGATCGGCCTTTCGAGTGGACGGAACGTCCATCTCGCGCAGGATCTGTTTGACGTCGATCAGGCGTTTGACGCGCCAGACAGCTCGTACAAACACTTCGTAAGGTCCCTCGTCAGGTTACCGGACACGAGGAAGATCGTCCGAATTGACGATCCGTTCCACCCGACGACAGGCATCCGGGCCATGCGATATACGCATGGCAACGTCACATGGGTGACACGGACTGTCTGAACCGGGCATGAACCGGCGGGAACGGGGTCAGGCGAGGCGGACGATCTTGCCGTCACCCTCGCTTGCCTGGGTTTCGGAGCGCGCGACCCGGTTTCGGCCGCCGGATTTGGCGAGGTACATGGCGGTGTCCGCCGCGGCGATCACCTGATCGAGGGTGGCCCCCGGGGTCGCCATCGCCACTCCGACGCTCACCGTCGCCGTCAGAGGCCGGCCGTCGATGAATTTGAAGTCCAGCGCGAATTGGCCGCGAATACGGTCGGCGATCGCCCATGCGGCCTCGATCGAGACGTTGGGCATGACGAGCAGGAACTCTTCTCCGCCGTAGCGGCCGAACAGATCGGTCGGTCGGAGCATGTTGCGAACGGTGGCGGCGAAGCCCTGCAGGACGCGATCCCCGACCTCGTGGCCCAGCGTGTCATTGATGGCCTTGAAATGATCAAGGTCGAACATGGCCACAGAGAGGGCCGACGTCTTGTCGCCCAGGCGGCTGAACAGCCGCGTGCTGCCCTCGATGAGCGCGCGCCGGTTCGCTACGCCGGTCAACGGGTCGATCCGGGCAGCCTCGATGTAGGTCCGTTCGACCCGTTCCTTGTTCAGCAGGATCATCAGCGTCGCGCTCGCCATCGCGAAGATGATCGACTCAAAGTGGATGGCGCCGAACCAGCTGAAGAGCCTGGGCGGATTGCCCAGCACCAGCTCTCCGGTAATGAGATCGTGCGAGCCGCCGAGATAGACGAGGCTGTGCAGAATCAGCACTCCGATCATGGGCCAGAGGGCGTTTAGCTGCTCCCGGCGCGCCCGAGTGAGCTCCCATGCGCCGGCCGGCAGGTAGATGCAGGAGGCCGAAAAGCTTACGAGGGTCGACCAGGTCCCGGGCTCGTGGCCGAATAGTTGCGCCAGCGGCCCGGCCGCGCCCCAGGCGACGATGCCGGCCAAAAGGGCAAAGACCGGCACGGGGCGTCTGTTGAACTGCCGGATGCCGCCCCAGAACAGCGCCGGCGCCACGGTCGAAATGCCGACGCCAGCCGCAATTCCGAGGGGCTGCCGGGTTGCCAGCCCGGCGATGAGCAGCGCCACACCCAAGGACGCCGCGAGACTGCCCACGGCCCACCAGAGCAGAGACAGGGCGGTCCGTGTCTGAATCCACGCGCCGAACAGGAAGATCGACGCCAGCGCCGCGGCAAAGCTGCCTGGTATCATGAGCGTCAGGGTGTCGACGTGCACGGCAGTCCACCTTTGGCGGGCGGTTCCCCCAATGACTCGGGCTGGGTCAGGAACGGGTGAAACACTGGCGGAACCCGGTTCGCCTGAGCGAAAGACTAGACAACAATGGAATGAATAGTCTTAACGGCCGGCAATGATTTGTGCCGGCAGGGCAGCCGCCATTAATTTGGGGCTACCGACGCCGTGGGTCCGGGGCCGGAAATGGGCCGGGTAGAGCCTATTCGGCCGCCTGGCGCGCCGGTCGCTTTGGTTTTGCCGGTCGGCGCGCCATCACCTCCTTGA
>DASZSH010000010.1:0-4758 GCA_035548755.1 Devosia sp. | reverse complement strand
CCCATGGCCTCGATCTGCTTGAGGCCGAGGAAGCGGCCGATGCCGTGGTCGACATGGACCACCAGGTCCCCCGCCGCCAGGCTTGCCGCTTCCGTCAGCGCGTCGGCGGCGCGCTTGCGGCGCTGCGGCCGCAGTAGCCGCTCGCCCAGAATGTCCTGCTCGGAAAGAACGACGAGCTCGTCGGTCTCAAATCCGCTTTCGAGCGGCAGGACCAAGAGCGCCGTGGTCGCCGGCGCGGTGGTGACGGCGTCCTGCCAGTTCTCCGCCAGCCGCGGATGCCTGAGGCCATGATCGGCCAGGAGCTGCGCCATGCGGTCGCGCGAGCCATCGGTCCAGCAGGCGATCACGGTGTGGCGCTGTCTCTGCCCCGCCGACCGGAGATGGCGGACCACCGCCTCGAAGAGATTGACATCCGCCGCCTGCCGCTCGGCCGCGAAATTGTGTCCGATGCGGCCCCCGGCGTCCTCGGTGCGCGTCTCGTCCGGGTGCGCGAACGACGAGAGCTGCAGCGCCGCCCCTCCAGTCAGCCGATAGGGATGCCCCCCGATCTCGTAGAACTGCTCGGGCGGCACGGGATTGTAGGGCGCTCCTCCCGCTGTCGTCTTCCGGTCGAGCCGCGCCGCCTCGCGCGTATCGAAATAGTCCCCGATCTGCTCGGCGCGGTCGGCGAAGGCCTCCCGGACCTGGTCGTCGAGCACGAAGGGGGCGTCCCCCGTATAGTCGCTCAGCCGGTCGAGATGGTCGTAAAAGAAGGCGAGCCAGTGCTCGAGACCGGGAAACCGCTGCCCGGCGCTGATGGCGCCATAGAGCGGATCGTCGACCGTGTTGCCGCCGAAGGCCGCCGTGTAGCGCGCGCGGAAGCGTTTGATGGTCTCCTCGTTGAGCAGCACCTCGCTCATGGGCGTCAGCGATATGCCCCCGAGCGTGCCGGTGGTTCGCTGCGTCGCCGGATCGAAGGTGCGGATCGATTCGAGCTGCCGACCGAAGAAGTCGAAGCGCAGGGGCGTTTCCATGCCGGCCGGATAGAGGTCGACGAGCCCGCCGCGCACGGCGTACTCGCCGGTCTCGCGCACCGTGGGGACGCGGAGATAGCCGTTGAGGGTCGCCCATCGCACCAGGCTGTCGCTGTCCACCACCTCGCCCGCTCGGGCGGCGAAACTCATTTTCGCCACGACCTCGCGCGGCGGGAGTTTCTGGATCACGGCGTTGACCGCCGTAAGCACGATGGCGCCGCGCGTGGCCGGGTCGCTCAGCGCCGAAAGCGTCGTCATGCGCGCCGCGATCGTCACCCCGTTGGGCGAAACGCGGTCATAGGGCAGACAGTCCCATGCCGGGAGCGTCAGAACGGTGTGTCCCGGCAGCATGGGGCGCAGCACGTCCTCCATACGCTGCAGACGCCGGCCGTCCCGGGCAACGAAGACGAGCGCCACCGGCGCGTCGGGCTGGGCGTTGAGCCTCTCCTCGACCAGGCGCGCGAGGATCATCGGCTGCATGCCGTCGGGCACGTTGACGATGGTGCGGGTGGGGAGCGGCAGG
Organism: Devosia sp.; assembly: GCA_035548755.1. Taxonomy (GTDB): domain Bacteria; phylum Pseudomonadota; class Alphaproteobacteria; order Rhizobiales; family Devosiaceae; genus Devosia_A. The sequence goes on along the minus strand of DASZSH010000010.1, from coordinate 3,222 downwards.
TCGGTCATGACGTGGACGTTGGAAGCTGGGTCTTGAGGCTGTGGGCGACGATGCGGCCCAGAAGGTCTGCATCGGCGGAGGCGGGCAAGGGTGCCTGCCCCATCACCCATTGCAGGAGATCGGTGTCGCTCTCTTCCATAACGGCTTCGAGGCGATCCAGGTCCTCGGGCCCGAAATCCTCGAGATGGGCGTCGGCGAACGGACCCAGGACAAGGTCCATTTCCTTGGTGCCCCGGTGCCAGGCGCGATAGCGTAGCCGGCGCCGGCGCAAAGCCAAGTCTTCACCGGCGTCTTTTTGAGCAGCCATGATCGGGTCGTCGCGGGAGATGTTCCTGCTATGTATCGCTATTCGTCCGGAGTGACTAGGGTCCGGCTCGGAGAATCCGATTGGCTCGTCCGCCTGCTCTCGATCCGCTGTTCCGCTCGCTCCGCTCGATCAAGGGCGTGGGCCCGCAGCTGGGCGCGCTGCTCAACCGCTTCTTTGCTGGCGAGGGGCAGGACGCCATCGCGCTCGATGTGCTGATGCACATGCCGGTGGGCGTCATCGACCGGCGGCGCATGGACGGGGTCGGCGGAACCTTCGTTGGCCACGAGGCAACGCTGCGTCTTCACATCGATCGGCACGAGCCGGCGCCGCGCAACATGCCCACGCGCCCGCACCGGGTGTTCGCCCATGACGAGACCGGGGACATCCAGCTCGTCTATTTCCGGGCCCAGGGCGGCTGGGTCGAAAAGCTGCTGCCGGTCGGCGAGGAGCGCTATGTCGCCGGCACCATCGGCTTCTTCAACGGCCAGAAGCAGATGACCCACCCCGACTATGTGTTGCCGGTCGAGGAGTTCAAGGCGCTGCCCCTGGTCGAGCCGGTCTATCCGCTGACCCATGGGCTGAGCTCCAAGGCCCTCGTCAAGCTCGTGCGCACGGTGCTCGCGGCCCTCCCCGACCTGCCCGAATGGATTCCCGAGGAGCGCATGGCGCAATTTCGCTGGCCGACCTTCCGGGCGGCGATGACGGCTGTGCATGCGCCCGGCGAGCCCGCAGATTCCGAGCTCTGGGGGCCGGCGCGGATGCGGCTCGCCTATGACGAATATCTTGCCGGCCAGCTCGCGCTCATGATCGTGCGCTCGACCATGGTCGCCGCCCGCGGCATCTCTCGTCCGCTCACCGGCGAGATCACAGCCCGGGTCGAGAAGGCCCTGCCCTTCGACCTGACGGCGGGCCAGCGCATGGCGATCGCCGATATTCGCGACGATCTTGTGGCGCCCAACCGGATGTCCCGCCTGCTGCAGGGCGACGTCGGGTCGGGCAAAACCGTCGTTGCGCTGATGGCGATGGCGATGATCGCCGAGAGCGGCGCGCAGTCGGCCCTGATGTCGCCCACCGAGCTTCTCGCCGCGCAGCACTACCGTACGCTGCAGCCCCTGGCCGAGGCGGCCGGCCTCAGGGTCGAACTGCTGACGGGCAGCCAGACGGCCGCCGAGCGGCGGCGCATTCTCGAGGGGCTGGCCGCCGGACGCATCCATGTCGCCGTCGGCACGCATGCTCTCTTTCAGTCCAATGTCGAGTTCCACAATCTCGGGCTCGTCGTCGTCGACGAACAGCATCGCTTCGGAGTCGAACAGCGCCTGGCGCTCAGCGACAAAGGGCGGCACGCAGACCTTCTGGTGATGACCGCAACCCCGATCCCGCGCACGCTGGTGCTCACCCATTTCGGCGACATGGCGGTGAGCGTTCTACGCGAAAAGCCGCGCGGGCGTCAGCCGATCGACACCGCCGTGCTGTCGATCGGCGAATACGACCGGGTGGTGCAGCGGCTTCACAAGCGGATCGCCGAGGGCGCCCAGGCCTTCTGGGTCACGCCATTGGTCGAGGAAAGCGAGGCGCTCGAGGTCGTCTCGGCCGAGGACCGCTTCAAGGCCCTGCAGAAGGTCTTCGGCGAGCAGGTCGCACTCGTCCACGGACGGATGTCGGCCGCTGCGAGGCAGGAAGCGATGGATCGTTTCCAGCGTGGCGAGGCCAAGGTTCTCGTTGCCACCACGGTGATCGAGGTTGGCGTGGATGTCCCCAATGCCACCATCATGATCATCGAACACGCCGAACGCTTCGGGTTGGCGCAGCTGCACCAGCTGCGCGGGCGCGTCGGGCGGGGCACGCAGCGATCGGCCTGCCTGCTGCTCTACCGGGAGCCTTTGAGCGACACCGCCCGGGCGCGGCTCGAAACGATCAGCCGGACCGACGACGGCTTCGAGATCGCCGAACGCGACCTCGAACTGCGCGGCCAGGGGGACCTGCTCGGCACCCGTCAGTCCGGCATGCCGGGCTACCGCATCGCGGTCGCCGACGTCCACCGGCATCTGCTCGAATATGCGCACGACGACGCCCGGGCAATTCTGTCCCGCAAGGACTGGATCGCCGGGCCGCGCGGCGAAGCGCTCAGAACGCTGCTCTATCTGTTCCGCAAGGATCTGGCCTTGCCGCTCATCCGCGCCGGCTGAAAGTCAGGCGTGCGACATCGCGCGCGCCTCGGCAAGCGCCTTGAGGTCCGCCGGCTTGAGCGTGACGCTTTCGCCGCAGCCGCACTCGCCGGTCTGGTTCGGGTTCTTGAAGGTGAAGCCGGATTTGAGGATATCCTCCTCGAAATCCATCACCGTGCCGAGCAGGAACAGCGTCGCCTTGGGCTCGACATAGACGTCGACACCCTTGTCGACCACGTGGTCGTCGCCCGGAATCGGCGCGCTCACATAGTCCAGCGTGTAGGATTGCCCCGCGCAGCCGGCGTTCTTGATGCCCACGCGCACCCCGACAACCGGCGTCTGGCTCTCCGCCATGATCTCGCGCACCCGCGCCGCGGCAGCATCGGTGAGGCTCATGATGGGAAGAGGCATTGCAGTCCTATATCGTCATCTGCCGATATAATAGGCCTACCACCAGTTGAGCGCAACCTGCGCTTCCTCCGACATGCGGCTCTGGTCCCAGGGCGGATCGTAGACCATGTTCACGGTCACATCCTTGATGCCTTCGACCGAAAGCGCCGCATTCTCGACCCAGCTCGGCATCTCGCCGGCCACCGGGCAGCCGGGCGCTGTCAGCGTCATGTCGATCGTGAGATGCCTGTCGTCATCGAGCTCGACCTTGTAGATGAGCCCGAGCTCATAGATGTCGACGGGAATTTCCGGGTCGTACACCGTCTTGAGCACCCCGATCAGGTCGGCCGTGATGCGCGC
>DASZSH010000009.1:0-14285 GCA_035548755.1 Devosia sp. | reverse complement strand
AACAGCCCAAGCCAGCAGATGAGCGCGATCACGCCCAAGGGGCTGAGCCGCGACGCCGCCTGCTCATAGGCCAGCGCATCGGCGCGGGTGAGCATGAAGGTGGTGGTGCGGATGGGCTCGTCGGACATGGCGGGAGAATAGCGCAGGCGCCGCCGTTTGTTTACGCGCGCCCTAAGGCAGTGGCCGCCCGTCCCGGGACGAAGGCGACGGCTTGTTCCTGCCGTGAAATGGGGCGCGGAAGCTGTCCCGCGCCCCTGATGGAGGGGCCGGCGACGAGACCTAGAGCGTCCGCGTCACCTGCTCGACGCGGAAGCACTCGATGACGTCGCCCACGCGAATGTCCTCGTAGTTCTCGAACGCCATGCCGCATTCCTGGCCGGCGGGAACTTCCTTGACTTCGTCCTTGAAGCGCTTGAGCGTTTTGAGCTTGCCTTCGTGGACCACCACGTTGTCGCGCAGCAGGCGCACGCCGGCGCCGCGTTCGACGATGCCCTCGGTGACCTGGCAGCCGGCCACCTTGCCGACCTTGGAGATGTTGAACACCTCCTTGATCGAGGCGTAGCCGATGAAAGTTTCGCGCCGCTCGGGCTTCAACAGGCCCGACATGGCGTTCTTCACGTCGTCCACGAGGTCGTAGATGATGTTGTAGTATCGGATCTCGATGCCGCCGCGGGTAGCAAGGTCGTTGGCCTGCTTGTTGGCGCGCACGTTGAAGCCGATGATGATGGCGTTGGACGCCTCGGCCAGGGTGACATCGGACTCGGTGATGGCGCCGACGCCCGAATAAAGGATTTGCGCCGAGACCTCTTCGGTCGACAGCTTGTTGAGCGAAGCGACGATCGCCTCGACCGATCCCTGCACGTCGCCCTTGATGACAAGCGGGAACTTCGCCACGCCTGCCGCCTTGAGCTGGTTCATCATCTGCTCGAGGCTGGTCACGCCGCCGCCGGCCGACTTCTCGCGCAACTGGCGCTGGCGGTAGTCGGTCACCTCGCGGGCGCGCGCTTCCGTCTCGACGACCGAGAAGCGATCCCCGGCGCTCGGAACGCCGTTGAAGCCAAGGACTTCGACCGGCGTGGAGGGGCCGGCATCCTTGACCTGGGCGCCCTTGTCGTCAATCAGCGCGCGGACGCGGGCGAACTCCGTTCCAGCAACGACGATGTCGCCGACCTTGAGCGTGCCGCGCTGCACCAGCACGGTGGCGACCGCGCCGCGACCGCGATCGAGCTTGGCCTCAATGACCAGACCCTCGGCGCGGCCGTCGCGCGGGACCATGAGTTCGAGCACCTCGGCCTGCAACAGGATGGTTTCGAGCAGCTTGTCGAGGCCGGTCTTCTTGAGCGCGGAGACTTCGACCTCGAGCGTCTCGCCACCCATCGATTCGACCTGAACGTCGTGCTGCAGCAGCTCGGTGCGAACACGCAGCGGGTTGGCCGACGGCTTGTCCATCTTGTTGATGGCTACGATGATCGGCACACCTGCAGCCTTGGCGTGCTTTATCGACTCGATGGTCTGCGGCATGACGCCATCATCGGCCGCCACCACGAGAACGGCGATATCGGTGGCCTGCGCGCCGCGGGCGCGCATGGCGGTGAACGCCTCATGGCCGGGGGTATCGAGGAAGGTGATTTTCTGGCCCTTCACCTCAACCTGATAGGCGCCGATGTGCTGGGTGATGCCACCCGCTTCACCGGCGACGACATTGGTCTGCCGGATGGCGTCGAGCAGGGACGTCTTGCCGTGGTCGACATGGCCCATGATGGTGACGACCGGCGCGCGGCTGGTCAGATCCTCGGCCTTGTCGTCGGCGGGGATGTCGAAAAGGCCTGCTTCCACGTCCGACTCGGCAACGCGCTTGACCGTGTGGCCGAGTTCGGTGGCGATGAGCTCGGCGGTATCGGCATCGAGGATGTCGTTGATCTTGGCCATCTGACCCTGGGCCATCAGCAGCTTGATGACATCCACGGAGCGCTCGGCCATGCGGTTGGCGAGCTCCTGCACGGTGATGGCCTCGGGAATGATCACCTCGCGGCTGAGCTTGGGCTGCGCGGTCTGCGTGCGGCCGAGTTTCTTGTCGCGGCGGCGCCGCATTGCGGCGAGCGAGGGCCCGCGGTCGCGATCGGACTCGGTGGTCGCGCTCGAGAGGGTCAGCCGGCTCCTGGCGAAGGCATCCTCGTCACCGGCGCGGCGATTGGGCCGCTCGGGCTGGACGCGCGAGCCGCGCCGTGCTTCGGCCTCGAGATCGAGGCTCGAACGGGCGCCGGCAGGGGGCACGGAACGTGTGCGACGGCCATCCGCCTCCGAGGGAGGCGGCGGAACGTTGGGGATGGGCGCAGGGCCGCGGCCGAAGGCAGGCCGGCTGCCAGCGGGGCCGCCGGGGCGGCGATCGGCCGAGGGGCCGCCGGGACGTCGAAATTCCGATGTGCCGGGGCGGCGATCAGCCGACGAACCGGCCGGACGACGCTCGGCGCCTGGGGCGGGGCGGGCCCCGCGCGCCTCGTAGCCGCCGGTGCGCTGGGGGGGACGCTCCTGGCGTTCGACCCGCTCCGGGCGTTCCTCTGGGGCGGCTTCGGCCGGACGCTCGGCCTCGAGCACGGCAGCTTCGCGCGCGGCCTGCGCGGCGCGCTCGGCATCGGCGCGGGCCGCAGCCTCGCGGATTTCGCGACGGCGCGCATCTTCTTCGGCGCGGCGGGCTTCCGCCTCTTGGGCGCGGCGATCCTCATCAGCGGAACGGGCGGCCGCCTCGCGCAGAGCGCGGGCTCGGGCATCGGCTTCGGCGGCCGAGAGCCCGACATTGCGCGGCACGGGCGCCGCGGGGGTGCGCGACGCCGGGGCCCGGACGGCGCCATCGCCACCGCGCGACACGGGCGCGGCAGGGGAGGATGGGCGCGGGGCCGGACCACCGCCGGTGCGCGGAGCGCCCGTGGTGCCATGCGGGACGACGCGGGTTTTGCGCTCGACCACAACGGTCGGGCGGCCCGAACGCGACATGCCTGGACGTGCGCCCACTGCCGGACCGCCCTTGAGGGTCAGCGTCTTCTTGTGAGCACCGTCTTGCGTCTTGTCGTCGCTGTCAGCCATAAAAACTCGTCTCTTTCAAAGGTCAGTTGGCGATGTAACGGGCCAAGCGTTCGGCCCGTTTCACCGCTGCTTCACCTGCTGCCCCTTGGGTCGGCGCAGCATGTATCACACTTTCGATCCCGAGTGCCAAACCCAATTGGCCGGAATCGAGCAAATCGAAATGCGGAATGTCCGCTGCGGCGCGACCCTGTTCCCGCGCCGCCTGGGTCGCTCCTTTGAGGGTGGCGAGCAGCTTTTTTCGGCCGTCGGGGGCGGCATCACTGGCGGTGATGAGCGCGATGGCCGCACCGGTTTCCAGCGCCAGCTTGACCCGAGTCATGCCGGTAACGAGCTGGCCGGCCTTTTTTGCCATCTGCAGGCTCGAGAGAAGGCGCTGCTCGAGCCTAAGGCGCGTCAGCGCCGGCAGGTCGGCGGGAACCTCGACCGGCCCCTTGAGGCTACGGGCGAACGCCTTTTTCCGCACCGCCTCGGCGACACTGGTCTGGCCCAGGCTCACCCAGACGCCCCGGCCCTCGGCCCTGGCATCGGTATCGGGCACAAGCACCCCGTCTGGACCCACGACGAAACGAATGAGCTCTGCCGCCGGCTTCACCTCGAGGGTGAGCGCGCAGCGGCGTTCTACATCGTCCTTGCCGGCCACCGGGCGGGGTTCGCCCGCATTTACGCGGGCGCTCCTTCCTCGGCCACCGCCTCCTCGGCAGGCGGGGCAAGATCGGCTTCGGTGATCCAGCCGGCCTTGAGGCGGGCATTGAGGATCATCTCCTCGGCCTCCTCGCGGCTCACCGGGAAATCCTTGAACGTGCCGTCAAAGCGCTTCACTTCGCCATCCTTGCGTTCCGTCCAGCCCACCAGATCGTCGGCGGCGCAGCCGGCAAAGTCCTCGATGGACTTGATGCCATCCTTGCCCAGTGCAACCAGCATCGCGGCATTAAGGCCCGGAACCTCGTAGAGCTCATCGGCGACGCCGAGCTTTTTGCGCTCCTCGTCGTTCTGCCGCTCGATTTCGGCCAGATAGTCGGTGGCGCGAGTCTGGATCTCGGCCGCCGTCTCTTCGTCGAAGCCCTGGATGGAGGCGATTTCGCCAACATCGATGTAAGCGAGCTGTTCGACCGACGAGAACCCCTCGGATGCCAATAGCTGGGCAACCATCTCGTCGACATCAAGGGCCTTCATGAACAGGGCCGACCGCTCGGTGAATTCCTTCTGCCGGCGCTCGGACTCCTCCTGCTCGGTCAGAATGTCGATGTCCCAGCCGATGAGCTGGCTGGCGAGGCGGACGTTCTGGCCGCGGCGGCCGATGGCGAGCGAAAGCTGTTCGTCGGGGACCACGACCTCGATCTTTTCGGCCTGCTCATCGAGCACGACCTTGGCGACATCGGCCGGCTGCAGCGCGGACACCACCAGATCGGCAATATTGTCGGTCCAGGGGATGATATCGATTTTTTCGCCCTGGAGCTCGCCGACCACGGCCTGCACGCGGCTGCCGCGCATACCTACGCAGGCGCCCACCGGATCGATGGAGGAATCGTTGCTGGTCACTGCGATCTTGGCACGGCTGCCCGGATCGCGGGCAATCGAGCGGATGGTGATGATGCCGTCGTAGATCTCGGGCACCTCCTGCATGAACAGCTTGGCCATGAACTGGGGATGCGTGCGGCTCAAAAAGATCTGCGGGCCGCGCTGCTCTCGCCGAACGTCGTAGATATAGGCGCGCACGCGGTCGCCATAGCGATACATCTCGCGCGGGATCAGCTCGTCACGGCGGATGATGGCCTCGCCTCGGCCCAGATCGACGATGACGTTGCCGTATTCGACGCGCTTGACGGTGCCGTTGACGATCTCGCCGACGCGGTTGATGTACTCATCGTACATGCGCTCGCGCTCGGCATCGCGCACCTTCTGCACGATCACCTGCTTGGCCGACTGCGCCGCGATGCGGCCGAATTCGATGGGCGGCAGCGGCTCGGTGACGAAATCGCCGAGCTTGGCGGCCTCGGTCTTGGCTTTGGCGTCGGGCAGCGAAATCTGCTTGGCCGGGTCTTCGACGGTCTCGACGACCTCGAGCAGCCGCCAGAGCCTGAGCTCGCCGGTGCGCGGATTGATCTCGGCGCGCACTTCGGTTTCGGCGCCGTAGCGGGTCTTGGCCGCCTTCTCGATGGCGTCCTGCATGGACTGGATGACGATCATCCGGTCGATGGACTTTTCGCGGGCAACGGCATCGGCGATCTGGAGCAGCTCCAGTCGGTTCGCGCTCACGGCCATTTAGTGAATCTCCTCAGAGAGTGGTTCGTCGGCAATGTCAGAATCCAGTTCTATCGTTTCGACGTCATCGCCTTCGTCGATGGGGTTCTCGGCCTGATCGGCCCTGGCCATATTGAGCAAGCGGTCCGTCATGACGAGCTTGGCTTCGGCGACGGAGCGAAGCGGCAGCACGTGATCGGGGTTGGTGTCCCTGGGTGCATCGGGCAGGCGGATGGTCACGGTTTCGTCGGTGGCCGCGACGATCTCGCCGCGGAAGCGCTTGCGGCCCTCGATCGGGTCGGCGAGCTCCACCCTGGCTTCGTGGCCAAGATAGGCGCGGTAGTCGCGAGCGCGCACCAGCGGGCGGTCGATGCCGGGCGAACTCACCTCGAGGTGGTATTCGCGGTCGATGGGGTCCTCGACATCGAGCACCGGCGAGAGGTCTTTGCTCAGGCGCTCGCAATCGGCGATGGTGAAGCGGCCGTGTTGATCCTCCGCCATGATCTGCAGCGTGCAGCCGTTCTCCTGCGTCACCTTCACGCGGACCAGCGCATAACCCAGATCGTTGGCGACGGGTTCGACGATGCGCGCGATGCGCTGTTCGAGTCCGGTCTCGCGGATGAAGCGTTTCTCGTTCAGGTCAAAAGCCAATTGGCCCCTCTAATGCAAAAAGAGCGGGGGCCGGTCCGGCACCCCACTCTCCAAAAGAGAGCATCGATGTTGACGCTCATATAGCGCGCAGGGATGAACGGCGCAAGGGCACCCTCGCCGAGGGCTACTTTTCCCAGGTCACGTTCTCGACGCGGGCGCCCAGCTCCTGCAGCGTGCCACGCAGCTGCTTGACCATGTCGTCGGGACCGCAAAGGTAGAAGTTCTGGGCCCAGTTCCCAATGCGCCGTTTGAGGAAGGCGCCGTCGATGCGCTGGTGCAACAGCGTGCTCGCGGGATCGTCGGTGACGGTCCAGATGATATCGAGGCCGCGCATGGCCTCGAATTCGCGCCTCAGAATGATGTCGGCCTCGGTGCGGTTGGAAACAATGAGGGTGTGGCCGGCGATCCGTCCGCGATGGTGGAGATCGCGCAGAATGGCGATGAACGGGGTCACGCCGGCACCGCCGGCGATGAAAACGCCCGGACCCTTGTAGGTGATGGTTCCCCACACGTCGCGCAGGATCAGGCTCTGGCCTGGTTTGTAGCCATAAAGGCGCTCGGTGACGCCATCGCCTCCGGTCGAAAAGTAGCTCTTTATGGTGAATTCGAGCGTGGGCGCGTCAGCCAGTGAAGTGAACGTGAAGGGATGCTTCTTTTCGCGCCATCCCTCCTCATCGAGGGACACATCGGTCGCCTGGCCAGGCTGAAATGCATAGCCCGCCGGCCGCTCCAGCGTGTAGCGGCGGACATTGTGGGTGACATCGGCGATATCGAGAATCTTGACGCTTGGCATGATGGGCTCCGTTACGACTGTCAGATGCCCGGTTGGCCGATTTGTTCCCGATCGGACGCGGGACAGACGGCGGCAACGCCCACGGCGCGGGCAGTTACGCCAGGGTAAGCGAGGTTCGCCAAGGATTGCGAGGGGGCTTGGCGAAGCCTGCTGCCTGAGGCGTAACGCTCTAAATTCGTTGAGTTATTTCAAGACCGTGCATGCCAGCCATGCGGGCTTGAGAGCGGCCGGCCCGCTGCCGATTTCGCTGTTGTCCAACAACGAAAGGGACTTCTGAGATGACCAAGCTTTCCACGCTTTCCGCCGCTGCCCTGGTTGCCGCCGTCGCGACCATCGCCGCAGCTCCCGCCTTTGCGCATGAGGGCTCGAAGCTCTTCGACAACAGCTACTACATCCAGCAGCTGCGCTACGAGGGCCTCAACGTGGTGGCGGCCGACGAGGTGACCGGTGACACCTTCCGCGCGACCATCGTCGCGCCGGACGGGCACACCGTGTTCAAGTTCTTCAACAAGGACTCGCTGCAGCCGATCAAGCAGTAAGCGTTGCGTGCCTACCCGCAAAAGGAGCCGGCAGCACCACTGCCGGCTCCTTTTTAAGTCCGGTGCTCAGCGGGAGGCTGCAAGGCGCAGCACGGGTTCGGGTGGCAGACCGAGGCGCGCATCAAAGAGGCGCCGTGCTTCGAGCACGTTCTGCCAGTGCGCAAGGGCGAAGGCTTCAAACGCCTCGAACGCGGCCAGCGCCTCGGTGCCGAGTTCAGTCAGCGCGTAGTCGACGCGCGGAGGAATGGTTGCGTAACTGGTGCGGGAGACGAAACCGTCGCGCTCGAGGGCGCGAAGGCTCGCCGTCAGGGCCTTCTGTGAGATAGAGCCGATTTCGCGCTGCAGTTCCGAAAAGCGTTTGGTCTCGCGCCTCAGGTGCAGAACGACCACCATGTTCCATTTGCTCTGTCGCGTGGCGAGCAGTTCATCGAGAATCGCGCTGTCGAGGGGTTGGCGGTTTTGCCCCGGCATTGAATACACTCCGTTCGCATGCGCGCCCCAAGCGCGCGACTTCCCGCCTCGCGGCAGCATGTCGGTATTGGCAGACCAAATGTAAAGTGCCTGTCCTCAGGGCATGCGCGGCAACGTCACTGCCTGAGGAACTCGAAGTAGAAGCTCACTGGGCGCCCTTCCAGGCGCGCCTTGTGCTCGTAGCGGGTGGGCACCCAGCCGGCATAGGGCTCGTGCCAGATGCCGGGGCGGGCGGGGGCAAAGCGAAAGGCGGGCTCACGCACAATGTGGGCCAGCGTCCAGTTGGCGTAGTCCTCGATATCGGTGGCGAAGCGGAAGGCCGCACCTGGCCTGAGCACCCGCGCAAGCTCGCCCAGGGTTAGCGGGGAGACGAAACGCCGTTTGTGGTGGCGAGTCTTTGGCCAGGGATCGGGATAGAGCAGATGAGCTGCATCTAGGCTGGCATTTGGCAGCTTCAGCAGGAGCTTCAGCGCGTCATCGGTGAACAGCCGGACATTGCCGATGGCCTCGGCATCGATGGCCTCGACGAGCTTGGCGATGCCGCCGGAAAAGACCTCGCAGCCGATAAAGCCGGTATCGGGCCGGCTGAGCGCGAGGCGCACCAGATGTTCCCCGCCGCCATAGCCGATTTCGAGCTCGAGGCGCGAGGCCGACGGAAACAGCGCATGAGGATCGAGCCTGCCTTGCGGCAGCGCGATCGAAAGGGCCGGCAGTTTCTCATGAAGAAGCCGATCCTGGCCTTTGTGCAGGCGTTTGCCCGAGCGACGGCCGAAGAAGGCCCGAGGTTCACCCGCAAGGGTGAGGGGATGCGGCTTGATCATGACCTCCGCCTAGCACAAAGCCGCCTGCCCGTGGCGAGCGACCTCGTGGCGCGGCGGATCAAGCCGCTCTCACCGCCGCCTTGAGGGCCGGCACGAGGTCGGTCTTTTCCCAAGAGAAGCTGCCGTCGCGGCCCGGCTTGCGACCGAAATGGCCATAGGCCGAAGTCTTGGCGTAGATGGGCTTGTTGAGCTGCAGGTGATTGCGGATGCCGCGGGGGCTCAGGTCGAACACATTGCCAAGCACGGATTCGAGCTTGGCCTCTTCGACCTTGCCGGTGCCATGCAGATCAACATAGATCGACAGCGGCTTGGCCACTCCGATGGCATAGCTCAACTGAATGGTGGCGCGATCGGCAAGGCCGGCCGCGACGACATTCTTGGCGAGATAGCGGGCGGCATAGGCGGCCGAGCGATCGACCTTGGTGGGATCCTTGCCGGAGAAGGCGCCGCCCCCGTGCGGGGCCGCGCCGCCATAGGTATCAACGATGATCTTGCGCCCGGTGAGGCCGGCATCGCCATCGGGGCCGCCGATCACAAACTTGCCGGTAGGATTGACGTGCCAGACGGTATCCTTGCCGATCCATCCTTCGGGGAGGGCCTTGCGGACATAGGGTTCGATGATCTGGCGCACATCGTCGGACGTGAGCGATGCATCGACATGCTGGGTCGACACGACGATCTGCGTGACGCCGACCGGAACGCCGTTCTCATATTTGACCGTGACCTGGCTCTTGGCGTCCGGGCCGAGCTTGACCGCGGCGCCCTCGCCGGCCTTGCGGGCGGCGGTGAGGATTTCGAGAATCTTGTGCGCATAGTAGATGGGCGCGGGCAGAAGCTCGGGCGTTTCGCGGCTGGCGTAACCGAACATGATGCCTTGATCGCCCGCGCCGATGTCCTTGTTGCCCTTCTCGTCGACGCCCTGAGCGATATCGGCCGACTGGCCGTGCAGGAGGACATCGATGCGGACCTTCTTCCAGTGGAAGCCGGGCTGCTCGTAGCCGATGGCGCGGATGGCCTTGCGCGCGGTGGACTTGAACTTGGCGGGATTGACGATGGGAGCGCCCGAGGCATCGTGCAGGATGTTGCCCGAGCGGTCTTTCTTGAGCAGCGTGGGCGGCACGCGGACCTCGCCGGCGATGACCACGCGGTTGGTGGTTGCCAGGGTCTCGCAGGCAATGCGGACCTGGCCGGGATCCATGCCGGTTTTCTTGGCTTCGCGGAAAACGAGATCGACAATCTCGTCGGAGATGCGGTCGCAGACCTTGTCCGGATGGCCCTCGGAAACCGATTCTGAAGTGAAGAGATAGGACTGCCGCACGGCGCGAAACCCCGAAAAATTGCCCCGAAACGCGAAAAATCGCGTAGTTCGGGCGTGTATGTGTCACCGGACCGTCATGCGGTCAATGGGGATATAAAGAAAGCTTGATATGTCGCGGCGCCGTGTCGCGCAAAATCCATACCGCGGCTAGACCTTGCGGGGCCGGCGGGCCCGGGTGATCAGGCCGAGCGCGACGCCGAGAAGCACGACGGCGAAAAACGGCCAATTGCCGAAGCGATCGAAGATCGTCTCTTCGATCTTGCGGGTCGGGACAACATCGAGAACGCCCGGCGCGTACTGGGGGAGGCTGGCGGTGACGCGGCCAAGGGGGTCGGCGGCGAAGGTCACCCCGGAGTTGGTGACGCGCAAGAGCGGCAGCCCCGTCTCGACTGCGCGAAGCAGCGCATGATGCGCGTGCTGGGCGGGGCCGATGGAACCATCGAACCACTCGTCGTTGGAAATATTGAGCAGGAACTCGGCCCTGGCCGGATCGGCGCCCAGGTCGCCCGAAAAGATCGCCTCGTAACAGATTAGCGCGATGAAGGGCGGAACGCCGGGGGCACTGACGAGGCGGCGTCCGTCGCCGGCGGCCCAGCCGTTGGTGCCGGGGACGAACTGCCGGATGCCGAAAAGCTTCCAGAAGCCCGCGAACGGCAGATACTCGCCGAAGGGGACCAGATGCGCCTTGTCGTAGCTCGCGACGACCTCGCCGGCGCTGTTGATGGCGAGCAGGGAGTTGTAGCCGGGGTTGGCCGCATCCGGATCGCCGGTATCGGACGCGGGCTCGCGCGGCGCGCCTGTGAGGAGCGTTGCGCCATCGGGCAGCATGCGGGCAATGCGCGCCAGCGCCTCGGGATACTGGCTCATGAAAAAGGGGAAGACCGATTCGGGCCAGATGACGAGCGTCTTGTCGGCCAGCCCAGGATCGAGCGGGCCGGTCTTGCCCGAGCTCAGATCGATGAGGCGTGTGACGATATCGGGCGGATTGGCAGCCGCCCAGTCGGAATGCTCGGTCACCACCGGCTGAACCAGCCGAACCTTGACGTCGGTCCGTTCGGCGGGGCGCGTCGCATTCAGGCGGACATTGCCCCAGGCGACCTGTGCGGCAATGACGCCGAGGGCAAGAACAAGCGGCAACAGGCGGGGGGCGAGGCCGCGGCCATCGGCGGGCCAAATCAGCGCCGGCGTCATGCTGAGGAGCGCGGCAAGCGCGGTGAGGCCATAAACCCCCACGACGGAGGCGAGCTGCATCATGGGCGTGTTGGCCGTGAGCGCGTAGCCCAAAAGGTCGAAGGGAAAGCCCGAAAACAGTGTGCCGCGGGCGTATTCGGCGGCGCTGAGAAAGGCCGCCAGCGTGACGATCCGCCAGGCGCCGTGGCTCCAGCACAGATGCGCGAGCGCGGATGCAACGCCCCAGAACAGCGCGATCAGCGCGGCAAGGGCAAGGATAGCAAAGGGCATCGGCACAAGGTACCAGCCGCCCTCGAGAAGGAAGGCGGCACCCAGCCAGTGGAAGGCGACCGTGAAATAGCCCCAGCCGAAGGCAAAGCCGATGCGGAAGGCCGGCCCGAACAGCCGGCCCAGGCCTGGACGGCGCTCGGCCCCATCGAGCGCCCAGACCCAGAAGGGGAAGGCCACGAACAGCGCCGGCAGAACGAACAGAGGCGGCACGCTGAGCGCGGCAAGCGCACCGGCGACCAGCAGCATCGCAAAGCGCCGCCAGCCGTGGGACAGCATGGCCCATTCGGCAAGCGAGGTCATGCGGGCGAATCAGGGCGCGGCGTCATCGCCGTTTCACTAGCAGGTGCAGGGAGCCGCCAAAACCGGTTCGGGAGAAGGAACCGATCCCGTTATCCGGCCGCCCCCCTGCTCTGGCCGTTCTTGCCGACGCCCTGGGCCCGGGCCTTGGAGTCGGCCTGGCGGGCACGCTGCTTGAGGCGGCGAATCTTGATGCGACGCACCTGACGGCTATCGGCCTGCAGCACCTCGAAATCGAAGTTCTTGATGCCCCCGATGATTTCGCCCTTAACGGGCACGTGGCCGGCCAGCGCGAAGACGAGGCCACCGATGGTATCGACCTCGGCGCCGTGCTCGCCCGGATCGAAATCGGGGCCGATGACGCCTTCGACCTCGCCCAGCTCGGCGCGGGCCGAGGCGATGTAGATGTTGGAATTGATGCGGCGAATGAGGGGACCGTCTTCCGTATCGTGCTCATCCTCGATGTCGCCGACGACGGCCTCAAGCAGATCCTCGATGGTGACGAGGCCATCGGTTCCGCCATACTCGTCAATGACGATCGCCATATGCACCCGCTTGAGCTGCATCTGCTGCAGAAGATCGCCCACCGGCATCAGCGGGGGCACGAAGAGCACCTGACGCACGATATCGAGCTTGCCCAACCTGCTCCTGAGCGAAGGCGACACCAGCCGGATCGGCATCTCAGCCTTCTTTGCAGGGTCGGTCACTTCGGCCGTGATCCGCCGCAGCGCGTCCTTGACGTGAATGAAGCCCGAAATGTTGTCGATGTTGTCGGCATAGACCGGGATGCGCGAGTGGCCGGCCCTGCGGAAGCGGGCGATCATGTCGCCCAGCGTGGATTCGATGTCGATGGCCTCGATATCGGCCCGGGGCACCATGACATCCTCGACGTGCTTGTCGCCGAGCTCGAGCACGTTGCGCAGTATCTTGCGCTCGGGGAGAGAGAAGTCGGCGGTTTCCCCCGCCGCCTCCGATTCGAGCGCGACCTCCAGATCGTCGCGCAGGGAGGGGCTGCGAAGCGCGAAGATGGCGCGCAGCCGCGTCCACAGGGACTGCCCCCGCGCCGGCGCGGAGGCGGTGGTCGAGGGAGGTTCGGATTTTTCGGGCTCGGCCTCGGCGGGCCTCGACCCGGTGGTGCTATCGGTCATTCCTCAATCTTCGGCGTAAGGGTCCGCCACCCCCAGCGAAGCCAGAATCTGGGTTTCGAGGCGCTCCATGGCAAGGGCCTCGTCGTCATCGACATGATCATAGCCCAGAAGGTGCAGAAAGCCATGCACCAGCAGGTGCGTGACATGGTCCTCGAATGAAATTCCCTGTTCTTCCGCCTCTTTCAGCACGGTCTCGCGAGCCAGAACAATGTCGCCGAGCATGCCGGCCACAGGGCCGAAGGGCTCGATCTGGGGGAAGCTCAGCACATTGGTGGACCTGTCGATGCCGCGCCAATCACGGTTGAGCACCCGCTGCTCGGCATCGCTTGTAAAGACGATCGACAGCTCCGCCGGCCCGGCAATGGTCGCGCGCGACTGCGCGAGCGCCGCACGGACGGCTTCTTCGGCCCGGGCATCGAGCGCCTCGGGCCAGCCTTCGGAGTTGCGGGAGATTTCGACGGTGAGGGAGCTGTGCGGCAAACTCATCCGCCAGACTTTGCAGCCGCCTGGTCGTAGGCGCGCACGATGCGGCCGACGAGGGCATGGCGCACGACGTCCTTGTCGTTGAAGCGGCTGACGTGAATGCCCTCAATGCCCTCGAGCAGGCCGACCGCCTCGATGAGGCCGGACTTCTGCCCCGGCGGCAAGTCGACCTGGCTGGGATCGCCGGTGACGATCATCTTGGAGTTCTCGCCCAGGCGGGTCAGGAACATCTTCATCTGCATGGACGTGGTGTTCTGCGCCTCATCGAGGATGACAACCGCATTGGCGAGCGTACGCCCGCGCATGAAGGCCAGCGGGGCGACTTCGATCACCCCCGACGTAATACAGCGTTCTACATGCTCGGGCCGCATCATGTCGTAGAGCGCATCGTAAAGCGGGCGGAGATAGGGATCGACCTTCTCCTTCATGTCGCCGGGAAGGAAACCCAGCCTCTCGCCGGCCTCGACCGCAGGCCGGGACAGGATGATCCGGTTGATGTCGCCGCGTTCGAGCAGCGTGGCAGCATGGGCGACCGCAAGATAGGTTTTGCCGGTGCCCGCCGGGCCGATGCCGAAGACCAGCTCGGCGCGCTCCATGGCGCGCATATAGGCATCCTGGGCCGGCGTGCGGGCGACGATGGTCGCCTTGCGCGTTGCGATCTGGGCCATGCGCACACGGCCCTTTTTTTCGAGCGTTGGCAGGGTCAGTTGGCTGTCCTCCTGCTCGATCATGCGGATCATGGCATCGACGTTGGCGACCTCGATGGAGCGGCCTTCCTCAAGGGAGGCGTAGAGCGATTCGAGCACGCGGCGGGCCTGATCAACCTCCCCAGCCGACCCTTTGAGCATCAGGTGATTGCCGCGGGGGGTGGCGGTGACGTGCAGGCGCTGCTCGATGAGGGCAAGGTTCTGGTCGAAATCGCCGTAAAGCTGGGCGGCGAGCCGGTTGTCTTCGAAGGCCAGTTCAAGCTGCGAGGCAAGG
>DASZSH010000008.1:0-3457 GCA_035548755.1 Devosia sp. | reverse complement strand
CGGCCGAACGCATTGAGGCGTACGTGCCGCACCCGACCCGGCATGGCGCCGTGGTTCGCGGCGGCAAGGCCGACGCCGCCTTCGGCGTGAAACTGCCCGGCAGACCGCGGCTCGCCATCCGGGTCCGAAGCCGCTGAGCGGCGCAGAGGGCGCAAAGCAGCTGGCCATATCGGCAGCCCCCGTGGTGTCGCGTCAACCCATGCGGTCCTTCAGTTCCAGGCGCGGCGAGCGTGGCGATCGGGCAGGCCAATGTCGTTTCAGCCGCAGCTTGGGCGCGAGTTGCCGAAAATAGCGCTCGTCCCTATCGAGAATCTCGAAAGGATACCCGCCCCTGCGCCCCGGGGCGGGTCTTGCCGGTTTCGTCAGGCGCGAGGGCCAACTGCCGGCTTGGTCCCAAACAACCGATAGGTCCCGAGGCTACCTGTCAGTTGTCGCCGCCGCCATTGTCGTCGCCGCCATCGCTGCCGCCATTGTCGCCGCCGCCATCGCCGCTGTTGTCACCACCGCCCGATCCGGGCGAACCGCTGTCGTCGCCCTCCTGGTCGAGCCCGTCGTCTTCGCCGTCGTCCTGGGAATTGCTCGATACGTCGTCTTGGCTATCCTCGGCAGAGGAAGCGGAGGCGCCGTCATTGGGTGCGACTCCCGCCACGTTCTCGGCCTCACAGTCGATTGTGCCGCTGACGACAGTCCCGTCCGGCATGGTCAACTGAGCGTGCTTTTCGCCGAGCCCATTGGCGGTGCAAAACTCGCTGAGTTGTTGAGACGTCAGCATTTCCTTGATGGACTTGGCCATCGACACCTGGGGCGATGCCAGTAGCAAGGCGACCGCACTTGCGGCAGCAACGAGTGTGTGTGGTCTCATGGGGTTCTCCTGCAGGCTATCTGCGAATGGAGTGGATGCTAGCGATTCGTCGCTTACCGACCGGAGGCCGCCGAAGTCAGCTTGCGGTAAGCCAAAACCTGCTAGACTCTTGATGTGAAGCGTCGCTTTTTCATCCTCATGGGCCTTGCTTGCGTCGTGACGAGCCCGGCATGGGCCGATGACGGCGGGGACGGCGCGGATGGCGCGTCCGGATCCGGCTCGGACGATGGTGGCGATGGCGGCGGAGACGCGGGCGGCGGCACCGAGGATAGAGGCGGCGACGGCGGTCGTGACAACGGGGGCGGCGATGCCGCCCCTGGCACCGAGGACGGTGGTCCTCAGGGTGCCGCCGGAGGTAGTGCGCAGAACGGCGCCGCGAGCGGCCAGGCGCTCGACCGTGCTGGCGTGCTGCCGCTCCGGCAGATGCTCGCAATATTCCGGACCTATGGCGAGCTCACGATCGTGGATGTGGGTCTGGTCGAGCGCAAGCAGGTGCTGGTCTACGTCTTTAAGTTCATCGACACGCAGGGCCGGGTGCGACGCGCCTATTTCGACGCCCATACCGGCAAGGCGATGGGCTGATGCGGGTGCTGCTGGCAGAGGATGACGACCGGATCGCAAGCGACGTGGCGACCGCGCTGGAGCTTGCCGGGTTCGTTGTCGATCGCCAGAGCGACGGGCTCGAAGCGTGGCACCGCGGCGACACCGAGCCCTATGACGCAGCCGTGCTGGATTTGGGGCTGCCCAATCTCGACGGGATGAGCGTGCTCAAGAAGTGGCGGCGGGCCGGCCGGAAGATGCCGGTGCTGGTCCTCACCGCGCGCGGCAACTGGCAGGAGCGGGTCGAGGGGATCGATGCGGGGGCCGACGACTATCTGGTGAAGCCGTTTCGGATCGAGGAGGTGGTGGCGCGAACCAGAGCCCTGGTTCGACGCGCCAGCGGCAGCCCCGCGCCGGTCATCGAAGTCGGCGACATATCGCTCGACACCCGCCAGAAGCTCGCCTCGCGCGGCGGTCGGCCGATTGCGCTCGCGCCGCAGGAGTACCGGCTCTTCTCCTATCTCATGCACCACCGCGGGCGCGTCGTCGACCAGCTGGAGCTGACCGAGCATCTCTACGTCCAGGACTTCGAACGGGATTCCAATTCGATCGAGGCTCTGGTCGCGCGCGTCCGCAGGAAGATCGGCGACGACGTGATCGAAACCCGGCGGGGGTTCGGTTACATCATCAGGGATCCGGACGCGTGAGGCCGCACTCGCTGCGCGTTCGGCTGCTCCTGCTCTCGGCCATCGGCATCACCTTGGCTCTCACCGTTGCAGGCGTCGTCCTCACGGCACTCTTCGCCCACCATCTCGAGGCGGCCCAGGCGAACGCGCTTGTCTCCGAGTTCAATCGCCTGGTTGCACTAATCGATGCCGACGAGCCACAGCCGAAACTGAGGCAACCGATGGCGGACCCCCGCTTCGCCTTGCCCTTTGGCGGACTCTACTGGCAGGTCAGCGACCCGGTCAGCGGCTCGGTGGCCCATTCGCGATCGGTCTGGGAAGGACGGCTCGAGTCCGGACCGCTGACCGAGAGTGCATCGGCGCCGACGATTGCGCGCATCGTCGATCCCGAAGGCACGCCGGCGCTTTCGGTCGGCCGGCGCCTCAAGTTCGACCTCAGCGATGGCTCGAGCCGCGGCCTCGATGTCGTCGTCGCCGAGGACCTTAGTGGAACCGAGGCCGCGATCGCCGACTATCGCCTGAGCCTGGGCCTGGCGCTCGCTGTTCTGGGACTGGCCCTGATGGGTGCAGCGGCCCTGCAGGTGACGGCGGGGCTCGCGCCGCTCAGGGACATCCAGAGCGGGATCAACGCCATCCGGCGTGGAGAAAGCGCGAGGCTCGGTGGCGACTTCCCCAGCGAGATCGCTCCGCTGGTTCAGGAGGTCAACGACCTTGCCCAGGCGCAGGAGCGCTCGATCGCCTTCGCGCGGGAGCGGGCCGCGGACCTGGCCCATGCGCTGCGCACGCATATGCAGATCCTCACGTCGGAGGCACGCCGCATCCGCCTCAAAGGCGATGAGGCAAGCGCGGAGGCGATCGACCAGCTGACCGCGGAGATGACCAGCACAATCGACCATCAGCTCGGTCTGGCGCGGCTGCGCGCACGATCGCCGCATCTGGCGGGAGCGACCGAGGTCGGGCCGCCGCTCGAAAAGCTCGTCGAGGCGATCCGGTGCACGGAGCGGGGAGAACGGCTCGATTGGCAACTGACGGTTGAGGCCGGCGCCGCCGCCTCGATCGACCCCGCCGATTTCCTGGAGCTTGCCGGCATCGTTCTCGACAACGCCGCCAAATGGGCGCGCGGCCGGGTGGCGATCGAATGCGCCGTCTCGGGCGAGGAGCTCATGCTGACGGTGGAGGACGACGGGACCAGCCTCGATCCGGAAAAGATCGCCCTTCTGGGCGGGCGCGGCGTCCGCCTGGACGAGAGGCGTTCCGGGTCGGGCATCGGCCTTTCGATCGCGCGCGAGATCGCCGACATCAATCGGGGAACCATTGCGTTCTTTCCCTCGCGGCTGGGCGGACTGCGGGTTGTAACCAGACTTCCCGC
>DASZSH010000007.1:0-9609 GCA_035548755.1 Devosia sp. | reverse complement strand
TGGCACATGGGAGTCCCCGCAGGGGAAGTGGAGGCCACGTCCGGAATCGAACCGGAATACACGGATTTGCAATCCGCTGCGTAACCACTCCGCCACGTGGCCTCGACGCGGCGCTGTTTATGGCAGCCGAGGCGTTTCCGCAAGGTTAGCAGCCGCTTGCCCGGCGATTTGAGCGGCGCTATGCACGGCCCGCGGCAGCGAGCAGGATCCCATGAGCATCGACTTCGAACGCGCCCGCCGGATGATGGTGGACAATCAGCTGCGGACCAGCGGCATTATCGACCGGCGGCTTCTGGCCGCCATGGGCGAGGTGCCGCGCGAGCGCTTCGTGCCGCCCGCCCGACGGGTGCTGGCCTATACCGACGCTCCCCATCCGCTCACGGCTTTGCGCAGCCTCGGCCCGCCGGCGCCGTTCGCCAAGCTGGTGCAGCTGGCGGCCGTCGAGCATACTGACCGGGTGCTCGATGTAGGCTGCGGCGGGGGCTATTCGAGCGCGGTGCTCGCGCGGCTTGCCGCCAGCGTGGTTGGCGTCGAGGACGATCCGGCGCTCGCCGCCGATGCGCGGCGCGCTTTGGCGGAGATCGGGGCCTCGAACGCCGCCGTGGTCGAGGGCGATCTCGAGCGCGCCGCCCAGTCGCAGGGGCCGTTCGACGTGGTGGTCATTGAGGGCACGGTACCGGCCGTGCCGGAGGCCTATTTCGATCAGCTCGGGGCGGGTGGCCGGCTCGTTGCGCTGATCGCCGAGCACGGGAAGGTGCCGGTCGCGCATTTGTTCGCCAAGTCGGGCCAGGGCATCGCGTCGCGGGCCGATTTCGATGCCCGGCTGCCCCCGCTCAGGCCTGTGCAGGATGACAGTTTCGTCTTCTGACAGAGGGCGATGGCGTTACTAAACGCGGCTTAGCAAGTGTTGCCGCAGCACCACGCGGCGGCTCTATCTTGCGTAAAATTGTGGAGGCTATTGCGGCCTCTCGTTGTGCCTCCCAGATGGGCGGCATAGGGTGCGGGCGCTGGAGGCCGGGTGATGGTGTTTTCTCGTAGTGTGCGTGCGGGCGCGCTAGCAATTGTCATGTGTTCCGTACCGGCCTTGGCGCATGCCGAGACGTTGCGGGAGGCGCTGACCGCGGCCTATCTCAACAATCCTACGATCCTTTCGGCGCTGCTCAACGTGAAGGCGACGGCCGAGGGGATCGCGCTCGCCAAGGCGGCGCAGCGGCCCACGATCGGCGCTTCGGCGACAGTGACGGAAAGCTTCGTGGCCGGGCAGCCGCTGGGCATCCCCGAGGGGACCGTGGGGGCGAGCCTCAGCCAGCGGATCTTCGACAACTTCAAGAGCGATGCCGACATCGAGGCGGCGCGCGCGCTCACCGAGGCCAGCCGCTATTCGCTGCAGAACAGCGAGCAGAACGTCCTTCTGGCGGTGGTGCAGGCCTATATGGACGTGATCCAGAATACCCAGCTCGTCCAGCTTCGGCAGGAGAACGTCAAATTCTACCAGGCCCAGCTGCAGTCGGCCAACGATCGGCTGAAGATCGGCGAGGGCACCAAGCTCGACGTGTCGCAGGCGCAGGCGCGCCTGGCGCAGGGGACCGCCTCCTATCAGGCGGCGGTGGCGTCGCTGCAGACAAGCCAGGCCACCTACGAGCGCTATGTGGGGCACAAGCCGCGCAATCTCAGCGCCAGCTACAATCTGGGCAAGCTATTGCCCAAGAGCGTCGAGGCGGCCGTCAACGAGGCGGTGAGCGACAATCCGGCGATCCTGGCCGCCAAGGCGGCCATCCGCGCGGCGCAGGCCAATTCCGATTCGGCGAACGCCGCGTTCGGGCCGACCCTTGATATGGTGGGCTCGGTGGGCGGCACGCTCTTCGGCGGTGGCGCGACCACCCCGGCCGCGCCCGCGGGAAGTCTCAAGTTCTCGCTGTCGATCCCGATCTATGGCGGCGGCGCGCTGGGCGCGAATATCCGCAAGGCCAATATCAGCCAGGTCAAGAGCGAGGTGGATGCGCTTGCTGCGCGCGATCAGGTGAAGGAATCGGTCATCACCGCCTGGGCGACGCTGCAGAATGCCACGGCGCAGATCGCCTCTGCGCAATCGGCTGTCGCTGCGGGGCAGCTCTCCCTGGAGGGAACGCAGCAGGAGCGAGACGTCGGGCAGGCGACCACGCTCGATGTGCTCAATGCGCAGTCGGAGCTGACGACGACCAAGGAGAGCCTGATCCAGGCCAACGCCAGCAAAGTCATTGCGGCGTTCGCGCTGGTTGCCGCAACCGGCCACCTGACGGCGGCCGACCTGGGCCTGTCGGTCGAGGTCAAGACGGGCGAGGATTACATCGCCAAGGTCGAGGACGCCTGGGCGGAGCTGCGGGCGCTCGACTAGGCGCGCCGTTTACACGTCGGGGACTTCGCGTTTAGCCTGCCCTCCGGGGGGCCGAATCGGCTTGTTGCCGTCGGCCAGATTGGGGGGACTGCAGCATGAAATCTCTACCTTATTGGTTCATCGGCATCGGTACGCTGTTTGCGCTCGCCGGAATGGTGCTTGGCATCTACATGGGGATGAGCGAGGACCACGCCCTGGCGGACGCGCACGCGCACAACAACCTTCTGGGCTACGTGACGATGATCATCTACGGGGTGTACTACCGGCTCGTGCCGGCAGCCTCCGACCGGCTTCTGGCCGTGATCCACTTCTGGGTGGCCCTGGCGGGCGCGGCAACGTTCGGCATCGGTCTGGCGCTCACTCTCCAAGGCGTTACCTGGCTGATCAGCCTTTCCTCGCTTCTTGTCCTGCTGGGCATGCTGATCTTTGCCTGGACCGTCTGGACCAACCGGGCCGGGCTCACAAATCCATAGCGCGGAAGCTCGCCGCGAAGGGCGGGCGTGATCGGGATTCTTGTCAGGAGCGGCCAAAGTCCTGGGGAAGAAGCCCGGCAAGCGGGCCATTGCGTCGCAAAAATGAACGCATCGGCCTAAAGTAAGCGGTGACGAATCAAGCGCAATTTGTGGTTTGCCGCGTCGTCGTGTTTTGAATGAGGCCTCGATGAACAAGCCGGCGACCAAAGAGCCGTCAATGGATGAGATTCTCTCGTCCATCAGGCAGATCATTGCCGATGACGACGCTGCCGCCGCCCCGCCGCCGGCCCGGCCGCCTGCCGCCACCACGCCCGCCCCGCCGCCCAAGCCGGCTGTTCCGGGCGTATCGTCGAAACCCTCCGGTGGCGGCGCGTCCGAGCCGCTGCCGCTGTCGCCCTCGCAGATCGTTTCGCCGGGCCCGGCGCAGGCGCCGGCGTCCGCGGCCGGGCTTTCGCCGATGCTCGCCGGCCTCCAAGACCGGGCCGAAGGGCCCGCGCCAGCCGACCTCGAGGCTGGAGACGACCTCCACCTCGTGGATCCCGAAGACGTTGCTTTCGAGTCCGATCCGGCGCCGTCGCCGCCGGCTACGCCCATGGCCGCGGCCGAGCCCGATCCGCCGCCGCGTCCGACTTCTTCCGGCCCAGCGCCCCGGCCGGCCGTGTCGGTTGCTCAGGCGGCGCCCCTTCCCGACCCGGCGCTGTCTTCGGACATGGCTGATCAGCTTCTCGCCCCCGCGACCGACGCGGCTGTCCAGGGCGCGATGGCGCGGCTTGGCGCGGTCGCGGGCATGGGGATCGGCGGCATGACGGTCGAGGCAATGATCCGCGAGCTATTGAGGCCCATGCTCAAGGACTGGCTCGACGAAAACCTGCCGGCCTTGGTCGAGCGCATGGTGGAAAAGGAAATCGCCCGTATCGCCCGCGGGGTGAAATAAGCTTGGCGGGCGTGCGGCAGTTGACTCCGGCCGTCCGGCTTTGATTTAGACCTCTCACACGAATTCCGGCCCGCGAGGACGCGTCCGCGGGCCTTTTCTGCTGGACCCTCCAATGCTCGAAAAGACTTATGACCCAAGCGCCGTCGAAGGCCGGATCTATGCCGCCTGGCAGGAGGCCGGTGCGTTCCGGGCGGGGGCCGGAGCGCGTCCGGGAGCAGGCAGCTTCACGATCGTCATCCCGCCGCCCAATGTGACGGGCTCGCTCCATATCGGACACGCGCTCAACAACACCCTCCAGGACATCCTCATCCGATTCAACCGCATGCGGGGCAAGGATGTGCTTTGGCAGCCCGGCACCGACCATGCTGGCATCGCCACGCAAATGATCGTCGAGCGACAGCTCATGGAGCGTCAGGAGCCCTCCCGGCGCGAGCTGGGCCGCGAGAAGTTCCTCGAGCGGGTCTGGGCCTGGAAGGCCGAGAGCGGCGGCACGATCATCAACCAGCTCAAGCGGCTGGGAGCGTCTGCCGACTGGTCGCGCGAGCGGTTCACCATGGACGAGGGGCTCAGCGCCGCTGTCCGAAAGGTGTTCATCTCGCTCTACGAGAAGGGCCTCATCTATCGCGCCAAGCGCCTCGTGAACTGGCATCCCGAACTCGAGACGGCCATTTCGGACCTCGAGGTCGAGAACATCGAAACCCAGGGCAAGATGTGGCACCTGAGCTATCCGATCGAGAACTCGAGCGAGGCGATCGTGGTGGCGACGACGCGGCCCGAGACGATGCTGGGCGATGTCGCTGTGGCCGTTCATCCGGACGACCCGCGCTACAAGGGACTGATCGGCAAATACGCCATCCTGCCGCTGGTGGGGCGCCGCATCCCCATCATCGCGGACGACTATGCCGACCCGGACATGGGCTCAGGCGCCGTGAAGATCACGCCTGCGCACGATTTCAATGACTTCGAGGTCGGCCAGCGGCACCACCTCAAGCCGATCAACATCTTCACCCCCGATGCACGGATCAACGCCAACGCGCCCAAGGAGTACCGGGGACTCGACCGGTTCGAGGCGCGCAGGAAGGTGCTCGATGCCCTCGAAGCGATCGGCGCGGTGCTCTGGGCTGAAGACAAGACGATCATGGTGCCGTTCGACGAGAAGACCAAGCGGGTGGTCATCGAGCCGTTCCTGACCGATCAATGGTTCGTCAAGGCCGAGGTGCTGGCGCAGCCGGCTCTGGCATCGGTGCGCGAGGGACGCACCAGGTTCGTCCCTGAGAGCTGGCAGAACACCTATTTTGCCTGGATGGAAAACATCAAGCCGTGGTGCATTTCGCGCCAGCTTTGGTGGGGCCATCAAATCCCGGCCTGGTACGGCCCGCGCATGAACACCGATCCGGATTTCGGCAAGCCCGAAGCCGGCATGAAGATCTTTGTCGCCGCTACCGAGGAGGAGGCGCGAAAGCAGGCCGCCGCCTATTATGGGCGTCAGATCGAGATGCATGTTTCGGGGGTCGGCTCGGCTGCGTTCCTCAAGGCGGTGGGCGAGTTCGAGACCATTCAGCGCGACCGGCTCAATCCCTCCGCCTGGAATCTGCGCAAGGCCAGCGATCCGTTTGCGGAGCTCTCGGACTCCAAGGTCCCGCTGCATCGGGACGAGGATGTGCTCGACACCTGGTTCTCTTCGGCGCTGTGGCCCTTTTCGACGCTGGGCTGGCCCGAGGAAACACCAGAGCTTGCCCGCTACTATCCGACCGACGTGTTGGTCACCGGCTTCGACATCATCTTCTTCTGGGTCGCCCGGATGATGATGATGGGCCTCGAATTCATGGGCAAAGAGCCGTTTCACACCGTCTATGTGCATGCTCTCGTGCGCGACGAGCACGGCGCCAAGATGAGCAAGACGAAGGGCAACGTCATCGATCCGCTCAATCTGGTCGACGAATACGGCGCCGACGCCACGCGTTTCACGCTCGCGGCGATGGCGGCCCAGGGCCGCGATATGCGTCTCGCCCTTGCCCGGGTCGAGGGCTACCGCAACTTCGTGACCAAGCTCTGGAACGCCGCGCGCTTTCTCGAAATGAACGGCTGCGCGCGCAAGGCGACATTCGCGCCCAACCGCGTCGATCTGCCTGTGAACCGGTGGATCGTCGGGGCGACCGCCAAGGCGGTGGCCGCGGTCCAGAAGGCGATCGAGGACTACAAATTCAACGAGGCCGCGAATGCCGCCTACGACTTCGTCTGGGGGCTCTTTTGCGACTGGTATCTTGAGCTCGCCAAGCCGATCCTCAACGGCGATCAGGAGGCTGGAAAGCTGGAAACACAGGCGACGGCCGCTTGGGTGCTCGACCAGATTCTGAAGCTCCTTCATCCCTTCATGCCCTTCGTGACCGAGGAGCTCTGGTCCGAAACAGGCAAGAGCGGGCCGCCGCGCGATCGCATGCTCGTTCTCAGCGAATGGCCGATGCTCACCGGGCTGGGAGATCCCGCGGCGGAGGCCGAGATGTCCTGGCTCATCGAGGTGGTCTCGGGCATTCGTTCGGTCCGGCAGGAGATGAACGTGCCGGCCGGCGCCAAGATCAGGCTCGTAATCGTCGGGGCGGGCGAGGAGACCGGCACGCGCGTCGAAGGCCAACTGCAGGCGTTGCTGCGCATGGCCCGGCTCGAGGACATCTCGTACGGGAGCGATGTGCCCGATGGCTCGGCCCAGATTGTCATCGGAGAGGCGACGTTCGCGCTGCCGCTCAAGGGCGTCATTGATCTGGACGCCGAGCGCGTTCGCCTCAAGCGCGAAGTGGCGCGCGAGGAGGTGGAGATCGGCAAGATCGACAAGAAGCTTGGCAACGAGCAGTTTGTGGCCAAGGCGCCCGAAGACGTGATCGAGGAACAGCGTCAGCGACGCGAGGAGGCCGGCGCCCGGCTTGAGCGGCTCAAGGCCGCCCTGGCGCGCCTGAGCTAGTGCGAGGGCGCGCCGCGCGGAGTAAAGGAGTCCCCATGGACGGCATCGCTCAACCCGCGGACGGCAAGCCCCGAAAGTCCTATCCTACGGTGAGGGAGGCCACCGAGTTTCCCGCCACCGCCTATCGATTCGACGGCAAGGGGAATGTCGAAGAGATCGGCTTCGCGGATGGTCCCCTCGATGGGCCGGACAAGGGCTTCGTCCTGATCGCCGGCAGCCTCAGCTCCCCCGAGTTCAAGCGCTGGCTGGCCGAGCATCTGGAAGGCGCGGCGGCCGAGGGTCTCACAGCGACGGACCAGCATGCGCGATGCACTGTGGTCGACGACCGGGCGCTGGTCGTGCTTCGTATCTTGCGCAGCCGCACCGATCCGGACGATCTGAGCCGGCAGACCATGAGCATCTGGCTCGAAAGGAACCGGGTGATCATCGCCAGCAAGCTGGCGCTGGGCGAGCTGATCAACCTGCCGCAATGGCAGAAGTCCAGGCACGCGCCAGTCTCGCCCGCCGATCTGATCGCCCGCATGGGCACCCGGGCCGCCGACCGCATCGAACCCCTGGTCGAGCATCTGGGTGATGTGCTGGACTCGATCGAGGATGACATGATGTCGGAGCGCGACGAGCAATCGCGGCAGCGTCTAACCCGGCTGCGCCGCTCGCTCATCAATCTGAGGCGCCTGCTCTGGCCGCAGCGCGATGTGCTCAACACACTCGAGATCGAGGACCTGTCCTTCTTGACCGCGCGCGATCGGGCGCGACTGCGCGAGGCCTCCGCCCGCAGCGCGCGGCTTGGGGATGAGTTGCAGGTGCTGGCCGAACGGGCGGCGCTGATCCATGAGCAGGTGCTCGACACGCGGGCCGAGCAGATGAACAAGACCATTCTTGTGCTGACTGCGGCGACCGTGGTGGCCATGCCGATGACGGTCGTCTCCGGCCTGCTGGGCATGAACGTTGCGGGGATACCGTTCGCCGAGAACCCCGAGGCCTTCTGGTTCGTCGTGGTCGGACTGGCCGCGCTTGGCGCCGGCATCGTCTGGTTCATGCGGGCCCGCAAGTGGCTCTGATCTGGCCCTGACGCGGCGCCTGTGCCTTTCGTGCAACAGGGGGTTCGATTCCCGATCGAGGGGGCCTTCGGCAACCTCTTGGTCAGACTCTGCGCCACAATCTCTCCCCAAACGAAGACGAGGACGGTCAAGGGGCGGACGATCTTGGCAGCCTGGGCGAGCACGGCAGAAGCTTGCCGTACCGCAGCGGCCGGTTCCGCCCTTGAACCCTGAGCGAACGGGCTCGATAAGCGCGATTTTGGCGCGCTCGACGAGCCCGCGAATGTCAGGGGGAACGGAACGATGGATACGAACTACGTCGACAAATCGCGGCTGCCGAGCCGGCATGTGACGGAAGGGCCGGAGCGGGCTCCGCACCGCTCCTACCTCTATGCCATGGGGTTGACGAGCCAGCAGATCCACCAGCCGCTGGTTGGGGTGGCGACGGCATGGAACGAAGCGGCGCCATGCAACATCTCGCTTATGCGGCAGGCCCAGGCCGTCAAGAAGGGCGTTGCGGCGGCGCATGGAACGCCACGAGAGTTTGCAACGATCACCGTTACCGACGGCATGGCGATGGGGCACGCGGGCATGAAGTCGTCGCTCGCAAGCCGCGATGTGATCGCCGATTCGGTCGAGCTCACCATGCGGGGCCACAGCTACGATGCGCTTGTGGCCATGGCGGGCTGCGACAAGAGCCTGCCCGGCATGATGATGGCCATGATCCGGCTCAACGTGCCGTCGATCTTCATTTACGGCGGAACGATCCTGCCGGGCCGCTTCCAGGGCCGCGACATCGTGGTGCAAGATCTGTTCGAGGCGGTGGGCCTGCACTCGGTCGGCAAGATGGACGACGAAACGCTCGATGCCATGGAGCGCGTGGCGTGCCCGTCGGCCGGCTCGTGCGGCGGCCAGTACACGGCCAACACCATGGCCATGGTCGCCGAGGCGATCGGGCTCGCGCTTCCCTATAGCTGCGGAGCGCCGGCGCCCTACGAGATCCGCGACGCATTCTGCGCGGCGGCCGGCGAGCAGGTGATGGAGCTGCTCAAGACCCAGCTCAGGCCGCGCCAGATTGTCACCCGCAAGGCGTTCGAGAATGCCGCCATGACCGTCGCGGCGACGGGCGGCTCGACCAACGCGGCGCTGCATCTGCCAGCCATGGCGCACGAGGCCGGGATCGACTTCGACCTGTTCGACGTCGGCGAGATTTTCCGGCGGACACCTTATATCGGCGACCTCAAGCCGGGCGGGAAGTATGTCGCCAAGGATCTGTTCGAGGCGGGCGGCATTCCGCTGGTCATGAAAGCGCTGCTCGATGGCGGCTATCTGCACGGCGATGTGATGACCGTGACCGGCAAGACCGTCGCCGAGAACCTCGAAAAGGTGAAGTGGAACGACAAGCAGGATGTCGTGCGGACCACGAAGAACCCAATTTCACCCACCGGCGGCGTGGTTTCGCTCAGGGGCAATCTCGCGCCGGACGGGGCCATCGTGAAGGTTGCGGGGCTCAAGAACCTGCGCTTCGTGGGGCCCGCGCGCGTCTTCGACCGCGAGGAGGATTGCTTCGCCTGCGTCGACAAGCGCCAGTACAGCGAAGGCGATGTGCTCGTCATCCGGTACGAGGGCCCCAAGGGCGGGCCGGGCATGCGCGAGATGCTGTCCACCACCGCTGCCCTTTACGGCCAGGGTATGGGCGACAAGGTGGCGCTCATCACCGATGGGCGCTTCTCGGGCGCGACGCGGGGCTTCTGCGTGGGCCATGTCGGGCCCGAAGCCGCGGTGGGCGGCCCGATCGCGCTGATCCGCGACGGCGACATCATCACGCTCGA
>DASZSH010000006.1:0-11260 GCA_035548755.1 Devosia sp. | reverse complement strand
AGGTGCCGCGCGGCTTGGCGCGGGTGGTGGGCGCGGCGGCGGAAGGATCGTCGGGCCAGAGATGGCGCGGATAGCGACCGCGCATGTCCTTGGCAACGTCCTTCCACGAGCCGCGCCAGAAGCCGGGGAGGTCGCGGGTGGTCTGTATCGGCCGATGCGCGGGAGACAAAAGCACCAGCGTCAGCGGAAGGCGGCCGCCCGCGAGCGTCGGATGGCGATCGAGACCAAACAGTTCCTGCACCCGGATTTCGATGGTAGGTCCTGAATCGGCGGCATAGTCGATCGGCACGCGCGTGCCTGTAGGAGCCGTGAAATGGGAGGGCAGCTGCCGCTCGATCTCGGCCCGCAGCGCATGGGGAATGAGCGGGTCGAGGTCGGCCGGCGCGAGTTCGGCAAGAGCCGTCTTGCCATGAAGGCCCGTCAGAAGGTCCCCGGGCGCAACGACGATCGGCCGGCCGAGGAATTGCGCGCGTTCGACAAGCGCGCGCTGTTCCCTTGACCACGGCAGGCGATCGACCACGTGTTCGGCAAGCAGGCGCGCCGCCGCCTCGCCCGGCGGCACCGGAACCGGATCGTCGGCGAGAACCAGCGCACCGCAGGTGCGGCGGCGGCGAGCGCGTACGGCAGCAGCCGCCTCGTCCCAGTAGAGCACTGTTTCAGTAGCGATGTGCGAGGCAAGCAGCATCTCGATGTCGTCGCGCGTCAGCGCCGCGGCGGCGCGGATGCGGCCGGTCGCGGCGCTGCCGGTCACTTCGCTCACCGCAAGGAACGGTTCGCGCGAAAGGGGATCGGTCTCTTCGAGCAGGGCCGCGCGGCCGTTGGCGAGGCGGTAACGGCCGCGCCCGCCGGATTGCTGCGCGATGCGATCGGGGAAGGCGCGGGCAAGAATGCGGCCGACATCGGTGACTCGGCCGGCGGGGCCGCCCCAGCGGCGCGCGAGTGCGCGGGCGTCCTCGGCGCGCCGCGAGCGGTCGGCCCGGAAGCGGACCAGGCGGTGCGCAAGGTCGGTATCGTCGCCGCCGAGCCCGCGCTCGGTGAGCAGCACGGCCAGTTCGGCGGCGGTCCCCTTGTCCTCGCTGGCGTGCACCATGTGAGCGAGGCGCGGGTGCAGCGGCAATCGCGCCAGGGCCCTGCCCTCGGCCGTGATACGTCCTGCCGCGTCGACGGCATCGAGCTGCTTGAGCAGGGCGACGGCCTCGGCCCAGGCCGGTCCCGGCGGCGGATCGGGAAACCGCAGCGAGCGAGGGTCGCTCACCCCCCAGCTCGCAAGATCAAGCGCGAGTCCGGTGAGGTCGGCGCTCAGGATTTCGGGCGCGTCGAACGGTTCCAGCGCGCCGGTCTGGCCTTCGCTCCATAGCCGATAGCAGATGCCGGACGCGGTGCGGCCCGCGCGGCCGCGCCGTTGATCGGCGGCGGCGCGTGACACGCGGCGGGTCTCGAGGGCGCTGAGGCCTGTCGCCGGATCGTAAACCGGGACGCGCCGGAAGCCGGAGTCGACGACGATCCGTATGCCCTCGATGGTCAGCGAGGTTTCGGCGATCGAGGTCGCGAGCACCACCTTGCGCCGGCCGGGCGGCGCAGGGGCGATAGCACGATCCTGCTCCTCGGCGTTCAGCTGGCCATAGAGCGGGGCGATATCCGTATCGGAGGGAGTGCGGGAGGCAAGCCGCTCCGCCACGCGGGCGATCTCGGCCTGACCAGGAAGAAAGACGAGAATGGAGCCCTCGTCGGCGCGGAGCGCGGCCAGGGTCGTGGCGGCGACCTGGTCTTCCAGGCGCTGCAGCGGATCAGGCGGGGCATATCGGGTCTCAACTGGAAAGGCGCGGCCCTCGCTTTCCACCACTGGCGCGTCGCCGAGCAGGGAGGAGACGCGCGCCCCGTCGATGGTCGCCGACATCACGAGCAGGCGCAGGTCCGGCCGCAGGGCCGAGGCATCGAGCGCCAGCGCCAGCCCCAGATCCGCCTCGAGGCTGCGCTCGTGGAACTCGTCGAACACGACCGCAGCGACGCCGTCCAGTTCGGGGTCGTCGAGCAGAATGCGCGTGAACACGCCCTCGGTCACCACCTCGATACGGGTTGTGCTCCCGACCCTGCTTTCGAGGCGGACCCGATAACCGACCGTGCCGCCGACGTCCTCTCCGAGCGATTTCGCCATGAAGCGCGCCGCGGCCCGTGCCGCGAGGCGTCGCGGCTCGAGTACAACGATGCGGCCACCGGCACGCCAGGGCGCATCGAGCAGGGCAAGCGGCACGCGCGTCGTCTTGCCCGCCCCCGGAGGCGCAACCAGCACGGCACGCGATCCCGTCGCAAGGACCTCCAGAAGCCTGGGCATGGAGGCATCTATGGGAAGCGGTCTTAGAGGCATTAACCACCTCTTCGCCGGTCCTCACGATTGCCGCAAGAGGCAGGCAACCGCCGTGCCCGCTTCGCGTTAGCAGGCCACGGAGACCTGGCCTATGCTCTTCCATCCGCCAGTAGAAGAAAACCTTGGGGCCGTCGCGGCGCGGCTTGACCGCTGGGACGCAGAGGCGGACGCGTTGCGGGTGGCGGCCATCGCGGCGCGTCACGGAGAGCCGGCTGCCGAAACGACGGTGGCCACCGCTGAGGAAGCGCTTGCCGATCTCAGGCGCCTTCTCGACCAGCTCGATCACGCGCTGCTTTCCATGCCGGCGGGCGATCCGGCCTTCGCAACCATCCTTTTGGCCCGCATACGGGCCGCCGGGCTCGGCGAAAGCGTTGCGAACTCGCTCGACATGCTCGATCGTTGTGCGATCGTCCAGGCGCCGCAGCCCAGGCTCATCGCGCATGCGGCCGAATTGGGAGTTGCCGCATGACCGCAGGCGGAGGGGATGAAGCGCCGCGAATGCTCCGGCTTCCCCCCGGCGATACGATGCCCAACAGCCGGCTGCCCGTCTTGATCTATACGCAGGCGTTCAAGGGAGGTGCGCCAGAGCTCGACAGGCTCCTGCCGGCCAATGGCTGGGGCGGCGTCTGGCACAATGGCATCTACGATTTCGATCACTTTCATTCCAACGCGCACGAGGTCCTGGGGATCGCGCGCGGCACCGCGACGGTGCGGCTCGGCGGACCGGTCGGAGAGACTGTGACCGTTCAGGCTGGCGACGTTCTGGTCCTGCCGGCCGGTACCGGCCATCGCCTCGTCGAGAGCCGCGGCGACCTCGTGGTGGTGGGCGCGTATCCGCCCGGACAGGAGCGCTATGACATCTGCCGCGAGCGCAGCCCCGAGGCGGAATTGAGGATCAGGCGCGTCAGGCTGCCACTCACCGATCCCGTGCGCGGACCCGACGGCCCGCTTGTCAGGCTCTGGGTTTGAGCGGTCCTGGTCGAACCGGTTTCGCGCCGGCCGTCACCCTTGCCTCCGTTCGGACTGCTGCCCTGTCCGGGCGGCGGCCAGCAACGCCACGACCTCTTCGTCCCCGGTCTGATCGAACCGGGCATAGTGGTTGCCCACTGCGACGAACGGCGACGGGGTGGCAAGGCAAACGACGCGATCGGCCAGCTTGCGCAACTCGGGCAGCGATGCTCCTGCTGCAACCGGTACGGCAAGGATCGTCGCGGCCGCGCCGGCCTGACGAAGCGCCATCAGGGCGGCCCTGGCGGTCGACCCCGTGGCGATACCGTCATCGACCACAACCGCCGTGCGGCTCCGGCAATCGAGCGGCGGACGTTCACCGACATAGGCGCGCCGCCTTCGCTCGATCTCAGCCAGCTGGCGGCGGCTCTCGGCTTCGATGTACGCGGGATCGGGACGAAACAGGGCTACGGCCTCGGGATTGAGGACGATCTGGGGCGCGGCCCCGTCGGCGACTGCGCCCAGGGCGTATTCGGGCTGTCCGGGCGCGCCGATCTTGCGCACGAGCAGGATTTCGAGCGGGGCTTCAAGGGCGCGCGCCACCTCGTAGCCCACCGGAACGCCACCCCGCGGCAGGGCAAAAACGATGGGTGCGGCAAGCGGCGGGTCCCGCAGGGCTTCGCCAAGGCGCCGGCCGGCCTCGCGCCGATCGTCGAACAGCGGTCCGGACGCAGACACGGTTGCACTCACTGGGGACCTCGGGCAGCCCTTCCGCGACCCTTCTCGCCTCCCGGACAAGACCAGCGAGCAAGGGTACGCCAGCAGCTTCCTCCCAAGCCGGGCATGGCTGCAAGCGTCTTAGCCATGCTAGGGAGGCGCATGCGCAACATCCTGCCATTGCTGGTCGCGCTCAGCGCCCTTTTGGCGTTGCCCGGGCCGCCTGCCCTTGGGAGCGATCTACGCGGGGTCGCCCTGGTGATCGGCGAGAGCGACTATGTCGGACTGCGCGACCTTGGGAACCCTGAGCGCGACGCGCGGGCCATGGGTGAACTCCTCGATGGCCTCGGGTTCGACGTCAGCCGCGTGCTCGACGGCGACCGGGCAAAACTGAAGGCTCGGATAGACCGCTTCGTCGAGGATGCGGCCGACGCCGACGTGGCGCTGATCTACTATTCGGGCCATGGCATCGAGGCCGGCGGCGGGGACTATATCGTTCCGGTCGATGCCGACATCTCGACGCCGGAGCGGGCGGGAGAAAGCCTGGTGTCGGTTGCCGACCTGCTTGATCGGCTCGGCAGGGTCGTGCCTGTCAGCATCGTGCTGCTCGATGCGTGCCGCACCAACGCATTTCCCGACGGCACGATGGTCGCCTTGCCCGGTTCGTCGCACGCCGTTGCGGTTGCGCCCACCGGGCTCGGCGCGCTGCGCGGACCGACGCCGGCTGCCGCCGCCCCGGCCCGGCCCGATGAGTTGGGCACCGTGATCGGCTTTTCGGCGTCGCCCGGGCAGGCGGCGCTCGACGGCCCGGCTGGCGGAAACTCGCCCTATGCGGCGGCGCTGATCAAGCACTTGGGGGCCGGCGGGTACTCTCTCAACGACCTGATGACCCTCGTCACGGAGGAGGTCTATCTCAAAACGGGCGCGAGGCAGCTCCCCTGGACCAACTCGTCGCTGCGGCGGGTTCTCAGCCTGGGCGGCGCGGGAGAGGCGTCCGATCCCGACGAAGCGGCGATCACACGCGGTCGCCGGCAGCTGCTCATGACCATCGCCGCGCTCCCTGAGGGCGAGCGCAGACAGGTGGAAGCCGCCGCGCAGCAAGGCGGCGTCCCCATGGACGCGCTATATGGCCTTCTCGCCGCGCTCGGCAGTGAGGTGCCGAACGAGCCGGGGGCGCTGAACAAGCTCCTCGATGCGCAGACCGCGAGGCTCAAGCAGATCATGGCCGAACAGACGGCGCTCGGGAGCGCCGATCCCGAGATTGTCCGACTCTCGGGTCTTGCGCAGCAGGCGCTCGCCGAAGGCGCGCTCGAAGCAAATGTCTCGTTCTGGGAAGCGGCCAAGGCGCGCTACGCGGAGGTGAGCAAACAGCTCGATGTGACCGAAGCAGAGCTTCGCGCGCGGCGGCTCGAGGGTGGCAATGTCCTCGCCAAGACGGGGGATGCGTACCTGCTCAAGGGCGATTATGCGCAGGCGGCACGGAACTTCGGCCTTGCCTATGAGGAGGTCAGGCGCTGGGACGACGAGAAGGCGCTCGACTACAAATGGGCCGAAGCCGGAGCGCTCGAGAGCGAGGGTGATTTCGGCGGCGACAAGGAGGCACTTATCGCCTCGGTTGCCGCCTACAAGGAGGCGCTCGCCCTCGCGCCGCGTGAGAGCCGGCCGCGCGACTGGGCGGGGATCAAGAGCGACCTGTCGATCCCGCTGCAACTTCTCGCGCAGCGCACGGGCGACCGCGCCCTGCTCGCCCAAGCGGCGGACGCGGTCAAGGCGACGCTCGAGGTGACCACCTACGAAAGCGACCCCAAGGCCTGGGCGCTTGCGCAGAACAACCTGGGCACAATTCTCAACGACATCGGCTACAACGGCGCCGACGTCTCCGTGCTCGAACAGGCGGTCGACGCCTTTCGCGCCGCGCTCAAGGTGCGCACGCGGCAGGAAAGACCGAAGGAATGGGCCATGACCGAGACCAATCTCGGGGTTGCCCTCGACCGGCTGGCCCGCCTCACCGGCAAGGACGCTTCATATGAGGACGCGATCGCGGCATTTCGCGCCGCGCTCGAAATCGAGACGCGCGACGCCGATCCGTTCGGATGGGCCGACAATCAGGTCAACATGGGCATCTCGATGCAGGCGCTTGGCGTAAGGCACAACGACATGGGACTCATCGCTCAGGCCGCCGACGCGTTCGGCAAGGCGCTCGAGGTCCGCACCCGCGACCGCGTGCCGCTCGACTGGGCGGCGAGCCAGCTTGCGCTGGGCTGGACAAAGCTGATGATCGCAGAAGCCACCAGCGATGACGCGGCGCTCGCCGAGGCGGAGGCCGCCTACCGCGCCGCGCTCTCCGAATATCGCCCTGACCGCGGCGCGTCGACCTGGGCGAACGCGGAGTCCGGGCTTGGCAGCGCCCTGCTCGACCGGGCGGCGAAGACGCATGACACTGCGGCGCTCACGGAGGCGGTCGCGGCATTCGAGGCTGCGACGACGGTATGGACGCAGGCGGACTATCCGTCGAACTGGGCGAACACGCAGGGCAATCTCGCAAGGACGCTCGTCGCCCTGGGCCGGCTCGACGAGGCGGTGTCCGCCTACAAAGCGTCGCAACAGGTGTACACGCAGGCCGACCATCCGCGCGAATGGGCGATTGCGGAGGTCAATATCGGCTGGCTCGTGGCCGCATCGGGCCTCGACAGGAGGGATCGGCTCGCGGTCCTGAGCGGCAAGCTTTCGATTGAGACATCCATGCAGGTGCTCGACCGGCTTGGCTTGCCACACAACCCGGCCTTCTACGAAGACCGGCTCAAGATGATCGACGAGGGGCTGGCGAACCTGCCCTGAGGCGATCAGTCCTTGGCGCGCTCGACGTAGGAGCCGTCCTCGGTCATGACGACGACGCGCGTTCCTACGCCAATGTGGGGCGGAACCATCGTCTTGACGCCGTTGCTGAGCGTGGCGGTCTTGAACGAGGATGAGGCGGTCTGCCCCTTGACCACCGGCTCGGTCTCGACGATCTCGAGGGTGACGCGCTGCGGCAGTTCGATTGAAAGAGCCTGCCCCTCGAAGGTCTTGAGGAACACCTTCATGCCGTCCTGCAGGAAAGCCTTCTGGTCACCGATGACGTCCTCGGGCACGGCGATCTGCTCGTAGGTCGTGGGCTCCATGAAGTGGTAGCCCTCGGCATCGTTGTAGAGAAACTGGTACTCGCGCTCATCGACCTCGGCCCGTTCGACCATTTCGGTGGTGCGCCAGCGCTCGGTGACCTTTACGCCGTCGGTGATGCGGCGCATGTCGACGTTGGTGACCGAGGCGCCCTTGCCCGGGTGGATGTTCTCGGCGGTGAGCACGACGTAGAGCTTTCCGTCCTGCTCGACGACCTGGCCCTTGCGCAGCGACGAAGCGATGACCTTGACCATACTTTCTTCCTTGTTCGGGCAGCCGGAGCGGCCTAGAGGAGCGCTCTCCTGCCGGGCCCCGGCGACAGACGTTGGGGGTTCGGCGCCGCCGATACAGCAATTCCGGGCAAACCGCCAGTCCCGCGCGCACATGAGCCGTTCTATTGCCGCAACGAGCTGATTTCCCTGATGTTTCTCCCTGGTGGACGCCGTCGGTCCATGCCGACCGCCGCCCCTTCCTGCTGGCACGCAACAGGATCGAGGCGGCCGTGCGGGCCGACTTCGCCGAACGGGGGTTCGTGATGGTCGATCCGCCAGGCCTGCAGCGCAGCCCCGGCAACGAGACGCATCTTCATGCCTTTTCGACGACGCTCATCGGCGAGGACGGGACGGCCGCGACACGGTATCTGCACACCTCGCCGGAATTCTCGATGAAGAAGCTGCTGGCGGCAGGCGAAACGAAGATCGCGAGCCTGGGGCATGTGTGGCGCAACCGCGAGCGGACCGCCACGCATCACCCCGAGTTCACCATGCTCGAATGGTACCGCGCGGGCGAACCCTATACGGCCGTCATGGACGACTGCGTGCGGCTAATCCGCCTTGCAGCGCAAACCGCAGGGGCAAGGACGATCCTGTGGCGGGGGCGCACATGCGATCCTTTCGCCGACCCGGACCGGGTGAGCGTCGTGGAGGCGTTCGCGCGGCATGCGGGGATCGACCTGCTGGCGACGATGGCCGAGGACGGGACAGGGGACGGGACGGCGCTCGCCAAACAGATGGCGTCGCGCGGTCTCAAGGTGCCCGAGGACCGGAGCTGGTCGTATTTGTTCACGCGCGTTCTGACCGAGTCCGTCGAGCCAGCGCTCGGCAACGGGCGGATCAGCATCCTCGACCGTTATCCAGCGAGCGAGGCTGCGCTGGCGCGGCGCACGGCAGACGATCCGCGCGTGAGCGAGCGGTTCGAGATTTATGTCGCCGGAGTGGAGCTCGCCAATGGGTTCGGCGAGCTCACTGACCCGGTGGAGCAGCGGCGGCGCTTCGATCTCGAGATGGCGGAGAAACAGCGGCTCTACGGCGAGCGTTACCCGGTCGACGAGGATTTTCTCGCCGCGCTCGCCATCATGCCTGAGGCGTGCGGGGTTGCGCTTGGCTTCGACCGGCTGGCGATGCTCGCCAGTGGGGCCCGGCGTATCGACGATGTGGTGTGGGTGCCGGTCGATTAAGGCGCCCGGCCGGAATTTCGTGTTCCGGGAGGGAACCTGCGCGCCGCCGGAGCGTTTTTTCGGGGTCCCCGAATGATTGTTGACCCGTGCGGCGCCGTTCTGCTCCCCCAGCGGAACGGCGCCTTTTCTGTCTGAGTGCCGTTTACGAGGGTCAACGGCGTTGATTGCCGGCCGCAACCCGTTACCATCATTGCCGATCGTAAAGCGTCAGACGAGACGATGGCCCCGAAACTCCCCGACTTCGACCAGTGGATCGATGCCATGGCCTCGGTCGTGGGTCTTGAGATCACGCCCGAACAGCGGCCGGGGGTGAAGGCGAATCTCAAGACAGCAGCCAAGATGGCCGCAGTGCTCGAAAAGGCGCCGGTTCGGCCCGAGACGGACCCAGCCCCGGTCTATCGGGCATGAAATCGACTTCTCGCGCCGCTGAGATCTCCCGGGCCGTCAATACCGCCCAGACCAGCGCCCGCTCAGTGATGATCGAGACGCTGGCCCGGATCGAGGCCAACAATGGGCGCGTCAATGCCTTCACGGACATCCTCGGGGAAAGAGCGATGGCCCGCGCCGATCGCGTGGACGCCGATGTGAAGGCCGGAAAGCCTCTGCCGCTCGCCGGCGTGCCGTTTGGGGTCAAGAATCTCTATGACATCGAGGGACTGCCCACCCGCGCGGGGAGCCGGATCAATCGCGATGCAGAGCCCGCAAGGACCGACGCCGCGCTCATCGCTCGGCTCGAAGCTGCCGGCGCGATTTGCGTAGGCGCGCTGAACATGGACGAGTTCGCCTCGGGCTTCACGGGCGAGAATGCCCATGACGGGCCGGTTCGCAACCCGCACGAGATCGGACACATGGCCGGCGGCTCATCGGCCGGATC
Organism: Devosia sp.; assembly: GCA_035548755.1. Classification (GTDB taxonomy): domain Bacteria; phylum Pseudomonadota; class Alphaproteobacteria; order Rhizobiales; family Devosiaceae; genus Devosia_A. The sequence continues at coordinate 1,741 of DASZSH010000006.1, read as the reverse complement.
GGCTGCGGCCGTCGCGGCAGGAATGGTGCCGCTTGCGCTCGGCTCGGACACGAACGGCTCTATCAGGGTGCCGGCCTCGTTCTGCGGAGTCTTCGGACTGAAGCCGACCTACGGCCGGCTGAGCCGGCGCGGCATGTTCCCCTTCGCGTCGAGCTTGGATCATCCGGGTCTTGTGGGCCGCTCGGTTGAGGATCTGGCGCTCAGTTACGACGCGCTGCAGGGCTACGAGGCGGACGATCCAGCAATGGTGAAGCGGCCCATGGAGGCCGTGAGCGGACGGCTCGAACGCGGCTCCGCCGGTCTCAGAATCGCGATCGCGGAAGGTTATTTTGGCGGTGACTCCGAGGTACGCGCGATGATGGACGCCGTTGCCGAAGGGCTCAACGTCGCCCGCCGGATCACCATCGCCGATGCCCAGGCGGCCCGTGCGGCTGCCTCGCTCATCACCATGGCCGAGGGGGTGGCACTGCATCTGGAGCGGCTTCGGACACAGGCGGACGCGTTCGACCCGGAAGTCAGGGACCGGTTGCTTGCAGGGGCCCTGCTGCCCGCCGGCTGGATCGAACGGGCGCAGAAATTCCGGCGCGCGTTCCACGGCCAGATGCTCAAACTGCTCGAGACGGTGGACGTGATCCTTGTTCCGGCCGCACCGATGCGGGCTCCCCGGCTCGGACAGAAAACGGCCAGTTTCGGCGGCGTCGAAATGCCGATCCGTCCCAACCTCGGAATCTTCACCCAACCCTTTTCGTTTGTTGGGCTGCCGGTCGTCGCGGCGCCGATCGCGCCCCCCGGCGATGCGCTGCCGCTGGGGGTACAGGCCATCGCGGCGCCCTGGCGCGAGGACTTTGCGCTCCGCGCGGCGCGGCAGCTCGAAAAGGCCGGACTGGCGCAGGCCCCGGTGGCGCGCGGCTTTGCCGAGGACTGACACAGGCTCGCTTGACCCGCGCAACGCCACTCCCCTACTAGCTTGACGTTCCCGTCCGCGGTGAGACCCCATGCTCAATGACGATCGCCTGTTTCCTGCCGACCCCGGCGCGCGCGCTGTGGCGCGGCGGCTGTTCGCCGAAATCCGCAACCTGCCGCTGATCAGTCCGCACGGTCATACCGAACCGCGCTGGTACGCCGAGAACCTGCCCTTCCCCGATCCGGCGCAACTGCTGGTGGTGCCCGACCACTATGTCACGCGCATGCTGGTGAGCCAGGGGGTGAGGCTCGAAGAACTGGGCGTGGCGCGGCGCGACGGAGGAGCGGTTGAGACCGACGGTCGGGCGATCTGGCGCCGGTTTGCCGAACGCTACTATCTCTTCCGCGGCACGCCGACGCGGATGTGGCTCGATACCACCTTCGAGACGCTGTTCGGGATCACCGAGACACTGGGGGCGGACAACGCCGACCGAATCTACGACGCCATTGCGGCGGCGCTTCGGACTGAGGCGTTCCGGCCGCGCGCCCTGTTCGAGCGGTTCAAGCTCGAAGTCATCGCCACGACAGACTCGGCGATCGACGAGCTGAAGTGGCACCGGCAAATCCGCGACTCCGGATGGACGGGCCGCGTGGTTCCGACCTACCGGCCCGACGCGGTGATCGATCCCGATCGACCGACATTCCAGTCCGACCTCGACACGCTCGGGCAGATGACCGGATGCGATACCGGCCGGTGGGGCGGCTACCTCGATGCGCATTGGGAGCGCCGAGCCTATTTCAAGCAGATGGGGGCGACAGCCAGCGACCACGGCCATCC
>DASZSH010000005.1:0-4510 GCA_035548755.1 Devosia sp. | reverse complement strand
GGCGAACGTGGCGGCGCTGTTCGGGCCGATCATGCTCTTGTGGTTCGCGACGCTTGCTCTCGGCGGCCTGATCCACATCGTCGACGACCCGCATATCTTTCTCGCGTTCAACCCGTACTATGGAGCGCGCTTCCTCGCGTCCCACGGCATCATCGGATTGACGGTTCTCGGTCTCGTGTTTCTGGCCGTGACCGGTGCCGAGGCGCTCTACGCCGACTTGGGTCACTTCGGGCGCAAGCCGATACAGCGGGCCTGGATGTGCCTCGTGCTTCCCGCGCTCACGCTCAACTACCTCGGCCAGGGCGCCCTGCTGCTCGCGCGCCCCGAGGCGATCGAGAGCCCCTTCTACAAGCTGTATCCCGCCTGGGCGCTGATCCCGATGGTGTGTCTGGCGACCGTGGCGACCGTGATCGCCAGCCAGGCGGTCATCACCGGTGCATTCTCGATCACGCGTCAGGCCATGCAGCTCGGGCTTCTGCCCCGCTTCACGATCCAGCACACCTCCGAGAGCGTCGAGGGTCAGATCTATCTGCCGCGCGTCAATCAGCTTCTCCTTATTGGCGTCGTCGTCGTCGTCATCCTGTTCCGCAGCTCGAGCGACCTGGCCGCGGCCTATGGCGTGTCGGTGACGGCCACCATGGTCATCGACTCGGCCATGGCGTTCTTCGTCATCTGGCGGTGCTGGAAGTGGCCGTTGTGGCGGGCCCTGGCGCTGATCGTGCCGCTGATGCTGCTGGAGCAGATCTTTTTCCTGGCCAACATGCTCAAGGTGCTCGATGGCGGCTGGTTCCCGCTGGTCGTCGGTGCCGCCGTCGGCCTCACCATGCTGACCTGGGTGCAAGGCGTGGAGGTGCTCCGGCGCGCAACCCGCAAGAACGAGGCCGAGCTCGACTGGCTGATCCGCAAGCTCGAGGCCAAGCCGCCGCACCGCGTTTCCGGAACGGCCGTGTTCCTGACCGCAGATCCGACGCTTGCTCCCACCTCGCTCATGCACAACCTGAAGCACAACCGCGTGCTGCACGAGCGCAATATCATCCTCTCGATCAAGACGGTGGACACGCCGCGCGTGCCGCGGCACGAGCGCGTGCAGATCGAGAAGGTGGCGGACGGCTTCACGCGCATCGTGGCGCGCTACGGCTTCATGGAGACGCCGAGCGTGCCGAAGATTTTCGACCACTGCCGCAGGAAGGACCTCAACGTCGATTTCTCGTCGACGTCCTTCTTCCTGTCGCGGCGCTCGCTCAAGAAGACGATGAAATCGGAGATGCCGGGCTGGCAGGAGCGGCTCTTCATCTGGCTCGCGCGCAGATCCGAGGACGCCACCGAATATTTCCAGATCCCGACCGACCGGGTGGTCGAGGTCGGCACTCAGGTCGCGGTCTGACGGCCGCAGCGGAGCGAGTCCCGGTCGAGGCTATCGCTGCCGGTTTCGATACCACCAGGCCGTCGCCTCCATGGCGAGCGCCGCAAGCAGCGAGCATACGAGCAGCACCATCTCGCCGACCCTGTTGCCCCACGTGTCGATGATCAGCGCGTATCCGGGCGGCGAGAGCGCATTGACGAGCAGGATCGGCGTGGCGATGAGGCCCAGCACGGCGCCGTAGCCTTTGGCGCCGAACAGCGCCAGCGGCACCGCGCCGCGAACGATGGTGATGATGCCCTGCGACGCCCCCATGATCAGGGTGAAGGCCAGCGCCGTCTCGAACGATCCTCCGCCGGCGAGGAGAAGCGCCAGCGACAGCGGCAGCAATGCCAGCGCGATGCGGCCGACCGTCAGCGGATGCAGATTGTGCCATATGGTCATCTCGACGATGCGTCCTCCGACCTGGGCAACGCCCTTCAACGATGCGAGCCAGACGGCCGCCGCCGCGGCAAGGCCTGTCGCCTGCAGCACCGGAACGAGATGGATCGACAAGGCGCTGAAGACGAAGCCGTTGAGCGACATGATGCCGGCGAACAGCACGATGCCAGCCGTCCGTGCCGCTCCTTCGAGCGGAGCCTCAACCGGAACAGCGTGAGGCTTGGGCTCAGTCGGCATCTCGGGAGCCCGCCCCGTCTCGCGATGCGAGAGCCCGAACCAGTGCAGCGGCAGACAGACCGCGAGATTGAGGGCAGCGTAGATGAGAAACGCGTTGCGCCAGCCCACCCCGCCCGCCAGATAATGGCCGATCGGCCAGAACACGCTCGAAGCGAACCCGCCGAACAGCGTCAGGTAGGAGATCGCCCGCCGACCCCGTGATGGCGCCACCTGCACGAGCGCCGCAAAGGCCGCATCATACAGGTTCATGCGCATGGCGACGCCGAGCAGGGCCCAGGCAGCCAGATACGCGATCTCGCTCTGGACCAAGGCGAGGGCGACAAGCCCGATCGAGGTCAGGATCGACCCGATCGACATCACCAGTCGCCCGCCCCTGACGTCGATCAGGCGTCCGATCGTGGTTGAAACCGCGCTCATCACGAGGAGGCCAATCGAGAAGCCCAGGAACACGATGCTGCGGGACCAGCCCATGCCCTCGATGATCGGCGTCGCCAGCACGCCGAGGGCGTAGTAGGTCGTGCCCCATGCGGTGATCTGAGTGATCCCGAGCGAAAGGACCGCGCGCAACATCGGGTCGTGGCGATCGAGGTGCCAGCCACCGGCCCGCGCCTGCTCTTGCATGCTTGTGTTCCCTCGCGTGCTGACGAAGCCTGTTGTGCGCCACTATAGCAAGCCGTGGGATGGGTAGGCCTCAACACATGGCTGGACGAATATGCGACCCAACACAATATTCATTCCGAAGAGGAGTGCATCCCAATTGAGCGATGACGAACAGAACCGGTTCTCGGCCCGGGCTGCCCGCTATGTGCGCGTAGGCACCAATATCGGGGTGGTTGCGGCTCGGGTTGCCGGCAGCCGGCTGCTGGGGCTCGATCTCGATCGCTCGAAGAATGCGGCGGAGCTTGCAGCTGCCCTAGGCGGCCTCAAGGGGCCGATCATGAAGGCGGCACAGCTTCTTTCCACCATTCCAGAGGCTCTGCCGGCTGAATATGCGACCGAGCTGGCGCAGCTCCAATCGCAGGCTCCGCCGATGGGCCCGGCATTTGTCCGCCGCCGGATGGTGGCGGAGCTCGGTCCGGACTGGCGTGCACGCTTCGCGAGCTTCGAGAGCGAGGCTGCAGCCTCCGCCTCGCTCGGACAGGTGCACCGTGCCGTAGCACACGACGGCCGGGCCCTGGCCGTCAAGCTGCAGTACCCCGACATGCAGTCGGCCGTGGAGGCCGACGTCAACCAGCTCAAGGTCGTGTTCGCGATCCACGCGCGCATGGACCCGGCGGTCGAGACTGGCGAGATTTTGCAGGAGATATCGGCGCGCCTGCGGGAGGAGCTCGACTACGAGCTCGAGGCTCGGCACATGGCGCTCTATAGCGGGATCTTCCGCGACGATGCGCTCATCCGCGTGCCGCAGGTGCTGCCCGAGCTGTCGACCAAGCGCCTGCTCACCATGACCTGGCTCGGTGGCCGGCGCCTTCTCGAATACCGCAACGCGCCGATCGAGCACCGCAACCAGATTGCCCGCGCCATGTTTCGCGCCTGGTGGTTCCCCTTCAGCCACTACGGGGTCATCCACGGCGATCCCCACCTCGGGAACTATAATGTGTTCGAGCACGACGGGCATCCGGCCGGCATCAACCTGCTCGACTATGGCTGCATGCGTACATTTGCGCCGAGGTTCGTCGGCGGCGTCATCGATCTCTATCGCGGCCTGCTCACCGGCAATCGCGAGCTGATCGTCAACGCCTACGAGACCTGGGGTTTCCGCGGCCTGTCCAACGAGCTGATCGACGTGCTCAACATCTGGGCGCGGTTCATCTACGGGCCCCTGCTCGACGACCGCGAGCGCTCCATCGCGGAAGGCACGACGCCCGGCGAGTATGGCCGCAAGGAAGCCTTCAGCGTGCACAAGGCGCTGAAGGAGAAGGGACCGGTGAAGGTGCCGCGCGAGTTCGTGTTCATGGATCGCGCCGCCATCGGGCTCGGCGGCGTGTTCCTGCACCTCGACGCCCGCCTCAACTACTATCGCATCTTCAACGAGACCATCGAGGGCTTCGACCTTGCCGAGGTCGGCGAGCGCCAGCGCAAAGCGTTCACCGCGGCCGGCGTGCCGCTGCCGGAGGGGACGTAGATCAGCCGAGCTCTATGCTGCGACGTGCCGCTGGGCCAGCCTGAGAAAGCCGTCCTCATCCATGATGGTTATCTTATAGCCCTCAGCGATTGCCGCCTCTGCACCCATCTGTTTGTTGCTTTTTTCTTTTCCGTTGAATTGGGCGGGGTCGCGTTTGCCGACGACGAGTATCGTCGTGCGCTTCTTAGAGTCTTTCAGACTTAGCGGGAAACATATCCGGCGTTGCGGAAGTAGTTGGTGCATTCGTTTTGACTGATGGCGCCGACGAGGCTCGCGATGTGGTGGTGGATGGCGTCGATGGATCGGGCTTGTGCCATTCGCAGCCAATGCTTGACCTTGGCGAAGGC
>DASZSH010000004.1:0-45068 GCA_035548755.1 Devosia sp. | reverse complement strand
CCGGCCAGGGCATCGGCGACGGTCAGGCCGACCGCGCCGCCGCCGTGATAATAGAGCTTGATCTGCTGGCTCAGATAGAACGCCAGTTTATCGGCGCCGGCGCTGGTGAAGTGGATGCCGTCATCCTTGCGCATCTTGACGATCTTGCCGTTGAGATCGGGGCCCGTGGCGGCGTAGCTGCCATTATCGTCCACGAACTTGTCGTAGATGTCGAGGAAATCGGCGCCCCCGCCGAATACGGCGAGGCGCTGCAGGGAGCTGATCTGGCCGAGGGCCGTGGAGAGATCGGCCTTGGACATGGGCGGCAGGCCGACCCAGATCAGCGGCTTGTTGGCGGCATGAATGGCGCTCACGAAGGCCGAGACGCGCTGCCTATAGGCGTCGTCCCATTCGGGCGTGAGGGGTTTCACCGAGCCCGTATCGAGCTTGATGCTCTGGCGGTCGTTGATGCCCACGATCATCACGGCGATGTCGAAGCTGTTCTTCTGGACCTGGTCGAGAGCCGTCTTATCCCAGTCGAAGAAGTCGGGCCGGGCGAAGCCCGATGAGCCGACGCCCTGGTTGATGACGATGATGTTGGGGTCGTCGCCATAGAGCCGGGCCAGGGCGGCGGCGAGGTCGACGGCCATGGAGTCGCCGAACACGGCAAGGCGGGTGGCATTGGCGGCTTTCTCGACCGCCGGCTTGGGAGGCGGAGGCAGGGTTCCCTTCTTGGGCTTGGTCACCACCGGCGGCGGGGTCGCCTGCTGCTGGTCCTCGCCGCCGCCGAACAACATATCGAACAGGGTTCGCCGCTTTTTCTTGACCGGCTGCTGCTGGTCCTGCTGCTGGCCGCCAAAAAGCTGCGCCGCGGCCGGGGCGACGTCGCCCGCAACGAAGAGCGAGAGCAGGAGCAGGATGAGGAGCCGGCGAAGCATGGCGGCACTATGGAGGGGTTTGCGGCCGAAATGAAGGCGGGGCGCGGGCTACATCTTGCCGGTCAGCTCCTGCCAGGCCCTGAGGGTGATGAAGCCATCGGCAACCTCGCCGCGGCTCGCCTGGTATCTGGCATAGGCCGCCGAGGTTCGCGGACCGAGCCGGCCATCCACCTCGCCGTCAAGCAGCTTCAGGCGGATCAGGGCGGCCTGGATGTCGCGGCGCTGGGCCAGATCGGGGAACTGCGTGTCGCGCGGCCAGCCCGCCACGAACCCGCCTGCGCCCTTGAGCCGATCGGCGAGATGGGCGACCGCGAGCGCGTAGCTATCGGAGAAATTGTAGCCCTTGAGCACCAGATAGTTGCCCGTCATCAGGAATTTCGGCCCTCCGGCCCCGGCGGGCGCGTAGAAGAACACCGGAATGGACGGATCGGCGAAGGGGCGGCCGCTGACGCGGCGGACGCCCAACGCGCTGAACACGGCAATGGGCTGCAGGTGCTCGCGGTCGGCGATCGCGTAATCGAACCCAGGCGGGACGGTCACCTCGTAGCCCCAGTCGACGCCCGGGACATAGCCCAGATCGAGGAGGAACCTGGCGCTCGTGGCCAGCGCATCGGCGAGGGAATCCTGCAGATCGACCTTGCCGTCGCCGTCGCCGTCTGTGCCATGGGCGATGACGTTGGAGGGATTGACCTGGAGATGCCCGATGGCGCCCGCCCACGAGCCCAGCAGATGCCGCGCATCGAGCGGACCGCGCTGCACCAGTTTCAGGGCAGCGATGAAATCGGCCTTGTCGGCTTCGTAGCGGCCGCGGTGCTGCCAGACGAGCGTCGCCAGCGAGCGGACCACCGGCTTGATGAGCCGGGGATTGTGGAGCACGGTTCCATAGTTGGTCTCGATGCCCCAGATGGCGGCCAGCAGATAAGGATCGACCTTGAAGCGCCGGGCGGTCGCAAGAAACAGTTCGCGGTTCTGTTCGAAAGCGAGCCGGCCGGCGGCGATGCGGGAGTCGGTGACGCGCTGATCGAGATAGGTCCAGATCGGGGTGGCGAATTCGGGCTGGGTTTCGACCAGGGCCTTTATGGCTGGATCGGGCGTGAGGCCGGCGGTCGAGAGCTCATAGACCGTCGGGCTTACGCCCGAGGCCACGGCCGTCGGCTCAAAGGCATGCAGGAAATCGGAGAACGACTCGGCCCGGGCGGCGGTGGCCAGGCCGGCGAACACGAGCAGCAACAGACCCCGGAACATCACATCCCCATCTGCGGTTCCGCGGACGGGATGGCACGGCGTTGTGGTTGAAGGAAGGCGGTTCTCAACGGTTCCGCGTCAAGAGGTAGCGCTCCCAGTCGAGCGCGGTCGAAACCATTTCCTCAAGCCCGTCGTGCCGGGGCGACCAGCCAAGATCGCGCCGGATCTTCTCGCCGGTGGCCGTGATCGATGCCGGATCGCCGGGCCGGCGCGGGCCCTCGTCGACGCGAAAATCGACACCGGACACGTGCTTGACGGTCTCGATGACCTGCCGCACGGAATAGCCGTGGCCATAGGCACAGTTCAGGGTGGTCGACGCCCCGCCGGCGCGCAGCCTGTCGAGCAGCAGCTTGTGCGCCTCGATGAGGTCGGTGACGTGAATGTAATCGCGCACGCAGGTGCCATCGGGCGTGGGATAGTCGGTGCCGAAAATGTCCATCTTTTCGCGCCGCCCGAGCGCGGTCTGCGCCGCGACCTTGATGAGATGGGTGGCAAGCGGCGTCGACTGGCCGGACCGCTTCTGCGGGTCGGCGCCGGCAACGTTAAAATAGCGGAGCACGCCGTAGCGAAGCGGATGGGCCGCGGCGACATCGGCCAGCATCCATTCGGTCATGAGCTTGCTGCGCCCATAGGGCGACATCGGCGAGAGCGGCGTGGTCTCTTCGACCGGCGCAAGGCCGGTCATGCCATAGACGGCCGCGGTCGAGGAGAAGATGAAGCGTTCAACGCCGTTGGCCACCGCCGCCTCGAGCAGGTTGCGGGATGTTGCGGTGTTGTTCCGATAGTATTTGAGCGGATCGACCACTGATTCGGGCACCACGATCGAGCCGGCGAAGTGGATGATCTCGCTGATCGCGTGCTCGCGGATGAGGCGGCCCACAAGCTCGATGTCGCCGGCGTCGCCGCCCACGAATTTCGCCCGGTGGTCGACCGCCCAGTCAAAGCCGGTGCTCAGGTTGTCGAGCACGACGGTGGGTTCGCCGGCGTCGCACAGGCGCAGCGCCATGTGGCTGCCGATATAGCCGGCCCCGCCGGTCACCAGCACGGTCATCCGTCATAATCTCCAGTTAAGCGAAGAAATGCTAGGGGAGGGAAATGCTAGGGTCGGACTGTTGAGATAACATTACGAGGACGTCAGGGAGATTCAGGTGCCAAAGCGCGTTCGCACCGCCGTATTCACCGTCGCCGGACTGGGCACCCGATTCTTGCCCGCGACCAAGGCGATGCCCAAGGAAATGCTGACCGTCGTCGACCGGCCGCTCATCCAGTATGCCGTGGACGAGGCGCGCGAAGCGGGCATCGAGCACTTCGTGTTCATCACTGGGCGCAACAAGGGCGTCATCGAAGACCATTTCGACAAGCAGTTCGAGCTCGAACATACGCTCGAGGAACGCGGCAAGACCTGGGCGCTTCACGAGTTGCACCGCGACCTGCCGCAGGCGGGGCAGACCGTTTTCACCCGCCAGCAGGAACCGCTCGGGCTGGGCCATGCGGTGTGGTGCGCGCGCGAGATCGTGGGCGACCAGCCCTTCGCCCTGCTGCTGCCGGACATGCTGTTCAAGGGCACGCCGGGCGTGCTCAAGCAGATGATGGAGGCCTACGAAGTGGGCGGGGGCAACGTCGTCGCGGTCGAGGAAGTCCCGATGGACGAGGTCTCGAAATATGGCGTGGTGGCGCGCGGCCAGGGGCCCGACGAAGGCTTCGCCATCACGGCGATGGTAGAAAAACCCAAACAGGCGGAGGCCCCCTCCAACCTCATCATCTCGGGGCGCTATATCTTGCAGCCCGAGATCTTCTCGCTGCTGGCCGAGCAGCCGCGCGGCGCGGGCGGCGAGATCCAACTGACCGACGCCATGCGGACGCTCATGCGGCAGCAGCCTTTCACCGGCGTCAAGTATCGCGGCCGGTCCTTCGACTGCGGCAACAAGGTCGGGTTTCTCACGGCAAATGTCGCTTTCGCCCTTGACCGACCGGACCTGTCCGACGCCTTCCGCGACGAACTCAGAAAGATGGGGCTGGGCTAGCCCTATCGCCTGAGTGTCATGCCCACGGTGACAGCGTGCGTATCGGTTGTGCCGGCGCTCGAGGATTCATCGTGCGTGAAGAGGTAGTCGGCCGACCAGACGACGTGGCGCGAACTGGACCAGTCAAGCCCCGCCCCGGCGCTGTAGCCCCAATCTATGGCTCCCGAGCCGAGCGTCAGAGTGCGGTTCGCGCCGGCCGAACCGCGCAGCGTCAGCCACGGGTTGACGATGTACTTCGCCTCGCCGGTGAGGCTATAGCCCAGATCGGTGTCGCCGGGGGTGTCGCTCGATGGACCCAGGCTGGTTTCGAGCGCCCCGGTCAAGGCGAGCGTTTCGTCCGGCGTGAAACTGAGGCTCGCCTCGCCGACCCAGGCCGGCCGATCGGTCAGCGCGGGATCGGCATAATCGAGCCAGGCCCGGCCCACAGACGCCTCGGCGGTGAAGGTTCCCGGATCGGCGTAGCTCACCCCGCCGCGCAGAGTCGTTGTGCGCCCGTCGAGGAAGCGGCCGAGGCTCGGGGACGGCGCATCGAACTTCTGGTAGCCCTCGTCGCCCTCAACGAAGACCGACAGCAGCGGCGTCACCTCGAAACCGAGACGCAGGGCGCCGATACCCTGCCAGTAGCCCTGGTCGGCGTTGCTCACCTGGCTATGGTCGGCAAGCGTGGTCGGCCCCTCGATAAAGCGCGTGCCGGTTAGCGTTCCCGTGAGATCGAAGCGCCCCAAGCGCCGGGTCGCGCTGCCTTCAGCAGTGCCGGTGAATTCGAGCGGACCGGTCAGCGTGCCGGCCGGCAGCGAGCTATCCGTGGCCTTGAGCTGAGTGAGGTCGAGCCCGAGCGAGCCCTTAAGGCCAGTCCATTCATCGAGCGCATAGTCGATGCCGGCATTGGCATGGGCGTCGTCGATCCTGACGTTGCGGTTCTGGTCGATGGAAGCGGCTCCGCCCAGACCAGCCGAGGTCTGCCCGCGTTCGCCGCTGCGCACCAGCGACAGGTCGGGAGCAATGATCGCTTCGTAGCTCGGCCCGTTGACGTTGTCGGTGCTGAAGCCACCGCGTAGAGCAATGCTCCAATCAAGGCCATCGGCCGGCTGCCCGTCTCCCGCCTCCTGCGCCAGAGCCGGCAGCGCGACGCAAAACAGCGCGGCCGCCGAGCCGGCGAGGCAGCGGATAACAGACCCACGGTTGGTCATCGGACGCGACAGCGAAGCGGCTCCGCCCTCATGGAAACGGCGTGAAGAAAGCCTTGCAGCTTATGGTTAACGAAGGCTTAGGGAGGCCGGCGTGACGGGCACTTTCATTGCTGATTAACCATCGGATTTAAAGGGGATTTATCCATTCGGCGGCGAAGATGCCGGCGGTCGGTTTTCGATCCTGCGCTCGACTGCTCTAGGACATTTCCCGTGGACATTGCGACAATCGTTGGCATCTTCGGCGGCATTGGCATGCTGTTCCTGGCCGTGCTGCTCGAAGGCAGCAACCCGATGTCGTTCATGAGCGTGCTGGCGCTTGTGGTGGTGTTCGGCGGCGCCACAATGGCGGTGATGGCCCGCTATACGATCGGCGGGTTCGTCAGCGCCTTCGCGCTGGGGATCAAGTCCATCTTCCTCTACAAGCATACCTCGCCGATCAAGCTCATCGACCAGATCGCCGAGATCGCCGAGACGATGCGCCGCCAGGGGCCCATTGCGCTGGAACAAGTCGAGGTGACGGACAAATTCTTCCAGCGCGGCGTGCGGATGATCGCCGACGGATACTCGGCGGACGCGATCCGGCATTCGCTCGAACGCGAGCGCGACCTCGACTACGAGCGGCTCGAAGTCGCCAACAAGATTTTCAAGGCGCTGGGCGAAGCAGCCCCGGGCATGGGCATGGTGGGCACGCTGATCGGCCTGGTGTCGATGTTCGGCCACATGGACGACCCAAAGAAGATCGGGCCGGGCATGGCGATCGCGCTGCTCACGACGCTTTATGGCGCAGTGGTCGCCAACGTGCTGGCGCTGCCGATCGGGGACAAGCTGGGCAACCGCGCCGCCGAAGAATCCACCAATCGCACGCTGATCATCGAAGCGCTGGTGATGATCCGCGATGGCAAGAATCCCACCAGCATCAAGGATGAGCTGGCGAGCTATCTGCCGCTGCATGCGCGCGGCAAGCTGCTCGAGGAGGCGGCGTGAGCAGCGGGGGCGGCCGCAAGAAGGGCGGCCATAGCGGGGGCGGCCACAGCGGCGCCTGGGTCATCTCCTTTGCAGATCTTATGAGCCTGCTGATGGCGTTCTTCGTCATGCTCCTGAGCTTTTCGGTGCAGGACCAGGAAAAGCTCAACATGGCGGCGGGCTCGGTGCAGAACGCCTTTGGCATTCAGCCCTACTCCGACATGACTGGGATGATCGAGCGGCTGGGCAACCCCAAACGCGACTTCCTCAAGAACATTACGTCCGAACCGATGAAGGCGTCGACGGAGTTTGCGACCAAGGACGCATCCCAGAACGCCAACCAGGGACAGGAAGCCAACACCTGGACCAAGCAGAAGACCGATATCGAGCGGCAGCAGGACTACGGCCTGGCGGCAGCGAGCCTCAAGCAGGCCTTTCAGGATCTGCCGGACATCACCGCGGTTTCCGACCACATCATCGTGGAGGAGACCCCGGAGGGCACCAATATCGTGATCGCCGACCAGGACGGCCGGGCGATGTTTCCCGAGGGATCGAAATATCCTTATGAGATGACGCGCAAGGCCATTGCCGCGATGGCGCCGCTTCTGCAGAAGCTCCCCAACCGCATCGAAATCTCCGGGCATACCGCGGCGGGCGGAACCTACGACAATCCACGCTATGGACCGTGGGAGCTGAGCTTCGACCGGGCCAATGTGGCCCGCCAGATTCTCGAGGAGTTCGGACTGAGCGACGATCGCATCGAAAGCGTGGTGGGCAAGGGCGATGCCGACCCGTTCTTTCCCAACGACCCCTATCTGAGCGCCAACCAGCGCATCTCGATCCTGCTGGTCAACGAAAAGCCGCCGGTCCCGGTGGATCTGAAGCCCTAGCGCCGGCGCTTACGACGCCAGCATGGCGGTCCGACGGGCCGCAAAGGCGCGCCGTTGCCGCCAGGGCCCGGCGAGCCGGAGGCTCAGCTCACCGCCTCGACCTTGAGGACGGCGCCGTCGGCGCCAACCACGCGCACCTTGCGGCCCGCCGGGAGGTCGGGGCCGGCGATACGCCACACGCCATCGCCCAGCGCCAGGCGGCCGAATCCATCCTTGATGGGCTCCTCGATCACCGCCTCGTGCCCGATGAAGCGCTCGGCGCGGCGGTTGAGGAAGGGATTGTCGCTCTTTGGCCGACGATTGCGGGTAATGAGGGTCCAGCCAATAACAATGGCGAGCGCGAGGACGCCGAACACGGTGAACTGCCAGGGCCAGGTGATCCCCGGGATGAAGGCGAGGATGCCGGTGGCAAGCCCCGCCGCACCCAACCACAGGAAGTAACCGCCCGGTACGACCAGCTCGAGCGCCAGCAGCACAAGGCCGACGACGAACCAGGCCCAGGGGCCATAGGTGGCAAAGAGATTGAGCAGAACCATTGGAATGCTCCGCTATTGCGTCAGGTGGATGGAGACGTCGATGGCGGCCGCGCCGAGGCGTTGCGCGAAGGCTGCGGGCGATCGCCGCCCTGGGGCGATGCGGAGCCGAAGGTCTCGCGCGCGATCTCAGCGATGCCGCCAATGGCGCCGATCACGCTGGCGGCCTCCACCGGCAGCATCAGCACCTTCTGATTGGGCGAGCGCGAGAGGCTTTCGAGCGCCTTAATGTAGTTGTTGGCGACGAAATAGTTGATCGCCTGCACATTGCCCGCAGCAATGGCCTGGCTCACCATCTGTGTCGCCTTGGCCTCGGCCTCGGCCGAGCGCTCGCGGGCTTCGGCATCGCGGAACGCGGCTTCGCGCCGTCCCTCCGCTTCGAGGATCTGCGCCTGCTTGAGGCCCTCGGCCTGCAGGATGGCCGACTGCCGCCGGCCTTCCGCCTCGAGCACGGTGGCGCGCTTTTCGCGTTCGGCCTTCATCTGGCGGCCCATCGAATCCACGAGGTCGCGCGGCGGGTCGATGTCCTTGATCTCGATGCGGGTGATCTTGAGCCCCCAGGGTGACACTGCCGTGTCCACGACGCGCAGCAGGCGAGAGTTGATCTCGTCGCGGTGGCTGAGGAGCTCGTCGAGATCCATGGACCCCATCACGGTGCGGATGTTGGTCATGGTGAGATTCAGGATGGCGTTCTGGAGGTTGGACACCTCATAGGCGGCGGCGGCCGCATCGAGGATCTGGTAGAACGTCACGGCGTTGGCGGTCACCGTCGCATTGTCGCGGGTGATGACCTCCTGCTGCGGCACCTCGAGCACCTGCTCCATCATGTTCATCTTCTTGCCGATGCCATCGACGAAGGGGATGATGAGGTTAAGGCCCGGCTTCATGGTCTTGGTGTAGCGGCCGAAACGCTCCACCGTGAAATTGTAGCCCTGCGGCACGGTCTTGACGCCGGCCAGAAGCACCAGCACCGCCAGCACTCCGAGCACGATCAAGGTGATGCTCAGTCCGTCGAGCTGAAAATCCATCTGAGGCTCCCTCCGCGGCGCCGGGGTGGTTCAGCTGCGGCGCCGTTCTCCCAAGAAGTATGTGCCGACCGACCCGGGCGCAATCGCGCCGGAACAAATGCCGCCGAAGTTCCGTTGAATCGGTGGTATTTTGCGCGTCCGGAGGCAAGAATTCGGATTTCTCGGCCGGCGACCGACAAGCTCAAGACCTATCGCGGAAAGCGCGACTTCTCCAAGACCGCCGAGCCGGCCGGCAAGGGCGCGCCAAAACGCGCAACCGGGAGGCTCCGCTTTGTTGTGCAGAAGCATGACGCAAGGCGGCTCCATTACGATTTCCGGCTCGAGCTCGATGGCGTGCTGATGAGCTGGGCAGTGACCAGGGGGCCGTCGGCGAACCCGGATGACAAACGCCTCGCCGTGCGCGTTGAGGACCATCCGCTCGATTATGCCGGGTTCGAGGGGACCATCGCCAAGGGCGAGTATGGCGGCGGCACAGTGATGCTGTGGGACGAGGGCACCTGGGAGCCGATCGGGGACCCGCATCAGGGCATCGAAAAGGGCGAGCTCAAATTCGTCCTGCGTGGCAAGCGCATGAAGGGCGAGTGGGTTCTGGTTCACATGAAAGGCCGCGACGCGCGCAAACGCGACGGGACGGTGCGCGAGAACTGGCTGCTCATCAAGCATCGCGACGCATATGCGGCCCAAGGCGACAGGCTTACGGAGACGTTTACGACCAGCGTCGAAACGGGGCGCGACCTAGGAGGGATCGCCGGCGGCAAGACGCCCCGCCGCAAAGCGGCGTCGATCGGGGAATCCAGAACCTCGCCTTTCGCCGACATGCCGCGCCATATCGCCCGCCGGGCCCGCGGGGTGGACCCCGAACTGGTCGGCGAGATCGAATCCACCGAGTTCACGCCGGACGGATTTTTGCGCCACCCCTCGTTCCAGGGGCGCCGGGAGGATAAGACGGGCAGAACGGTAACGCACGAAATGCCGGCGGCGGCGCCCGCAGCAGCGAAGCGGGCCGCAAGGCCGAAAGCGAGGAGCAGAACATTGGCGCAGGTCGAGCTGACCGACGAGATGGGCCTTGCCGCCGCGGAACGCGCCGGGATCAAGCTCACGCACCCCGAGAAGGTGGTCTATGAGCCCGACATCACCAAGGCGAAGCTCGCCGCCTACTATGCGGCGGTCGGAGAGCGCATGCTGCCGCACATCGCGGGCCGGCCGCTGTCGCTCGTGCGGCTTCCGACCGGGAGCGCCCGGCCGTTCTTCCAAAAGCACGATTCGGGAGGGTTCCCCGACGCATTCAGGAAGGTGAAGATCGCCGAGACAACCGGACCGACAGACATCTACCTCTATATCGAGACTCTCGCCGGCCTGATCGGCGGGGTGCAGATGAGCACCCAGGAGTTCCACATCTGGGGCAGCCATATCGACAGTCTCGAAAAGGCCGACCGCATCATCTTCGACATCGACCCGGACGAGGGACTCGATTTCGCGGCCACCAGGCAGGCGGCGCGCGACTTGCGCGACCGGCTCGGCGAGATGGGCCTTGTCACCTATGCGATGCTGACGGGCGGCAAGGGCATTCATGTCATCGCGCCCCTCAGGGCCAGCCTGGAGTGGCCGGCCGTGAAGGCCTTCTGCCGCGGCTTCGCCGAAAAGCTCGCGGCGGACGAACCGGACCGCTTCACCTCCAATATCCGCAAGGCGAACCGCAAGGGGCGCATGTTTGTCGACTACCTGCGCAACGAGCGCGGATCGACTGCGGTCTGCCCCTATTCGACCCGTGCCAAGCCGAGGGCGCCCTGCGCCGTGCCCGTGGGCTGGGACGAGCTGGACGAGTTCGAGCATGCCCATGCCTTCGGGATAGGGGCGGCGGCAGCGCGGGCCCAGGCGGCCGATCCATGGCCGGGCTATTTCAACGAGCGCCAGTCGATCACGCAGAAGATGCTGAAGGCCGTCGGGGCGGATTGAGACGGCTCGTTTCGACTTGATCGGCCCTCGCGAACCGCCTACCTCAGGCACAGCCAAGGAGGCCTTCCGATGCCGCAAGACGCCACCGCGCTTCGCACGACCCTGTCGCTGGCGCCTGTGATCCCGGTGATCGTGCTCGACGATGTCGCAAAGGCGCGGCCGCTGGCCCAGGCGTTGATCGCGGGGGGCCTGCCGGTGCTCGAGGTGACGTTGCGCACGCCGCACGCGCTGCAGGTGATCGAAGAAATGGCGAAGGTGCCCGGTGCGGTCGTGGGTTCCGGCACCGTGCGCTCGCCGCTGCAGATGGGCCATTCGGTCGATGCCGGAGCGACATTCATGGTGTCGCCAGGGGCAAGTCCGCGGTTGCTCGAGGCTGCCGACGACTTCTCCATTCCATTGCTGCCCGGAATCGGCACGCCGACCGAAGCGATGACGGCGCACGAACACGGATACTATTTCCTCAAGTTCTTTCCGGCCGAGGCGATGGGAGGCGCGCCGGTGCTCAAGGCATTCGCCTCCCCGCTCTCCGACATCATGTTCTGCCCGACCGGCGGCATCGACATGCAGAAGGCCAAGACATATCTCGCCCTACCCAATGTCATCTGCGTGGGCGGCTCCTGGATCATGCCGCAGGACGCGATCGAAGCGGGCGACTGGACGCGCATCGAGGGGCTGGCCCGCGAGGCAGCGGCCCTCAAGACGAGCTGATGGCCGCAAAGGACGCAGCGCCGGGACTTACCCATCTGCGCGTCACCTTCAGCGATTCGTTCTATCTCGGTCCGGGCCGCGCCGATCTGCTCGAGGGAATTGCGGAGACCGGTTCCATCGCCGCCGCGGGCAAGCGCATGGGCATGAGCTACAAGCGGGCGTGGAGCCTGGTACAGGCGCTGAACGAGGGCTGGGGCGGACCGTTGGTCGAAACCTCGCGCGGAGGGGCGGCTCAAGGCGGCGCCAGCCTGACTGCGGACGGGGAGTTCGTGCTGCTGCGCTATCGGGCAATGCAGCTTGCGACGCGCCAGGCGATCGCGCCCGACGTCGCCGCGGTAAAGAAGCGCCTCGATATAGCCAGAAAGAAATAACGCTTGCCCCGCGCGAGAGGCTTTGCCACAAATCCGATATGGTCTTTCGAACATAACGGACGGATAGATGCATCTGTGGAGCAGGATTGTGCTGGGCGTGGCGCTGACGGTCGGCGCGTTGCTCGAGGCCAGCACGGCCGGCGCGGCGAGCATCAATGCGGCTGTCGCGGCAAATTTCACGGAGGTCGCCACGGACCTGGCGGCCAAATTCGAGGCCGAGACGGGCAATGAGGTAAAGTTGAGCTTTGGGGCCACCGGCGCTCTCTACACGCAGATCACCCAGGCCGCGCCGTTCGACGTCTTTCTCAGCGCCGACGACAAACGCACGGCGACTGCCATCAAGGATGGATACGGGGTCTCCGGCACCGAGTTCACCTATGCGCTGGGCAAGGTCGTGCTCTATTCGCCCACGATCGATGTGAGCGACGGGGCGGCGGTGCTTCGGGCCAACAGTTTTCAGCATATCGCCATCGCCGACCCCAAGGCCGCTCCCTACGGCGCTGCGGCCATGGCCGTGCTCGAAAGACTCGGGCTCGCCAGCGTGCTGGCGCCCAAGATCGTCACGGGGGAAAACATCACGCAGACGCGTCAGTTCGTGGATTCCGGCTCGGCCGAGCTGGGTTTCGTCGCGCTTAGCCAGGTCGTGGGGAAGCCGGCCACACAAGTCTGGATGATCCCTCAGGAGGACTATCCGCCGATACGGCAGAACGCGGTGCTGCTGAAGCCCGGAGCAACCAACGATGCCGCGATGGCCTTTCTCGATTACCTCAAGTCAGACGAGGCAGTCGCCTTGATCCGGGCAGCGGGCTACGAGGTCGAGTAGGCAGACAATGTCCGGCATGCGGTCAAGGCGAAACATGTTCCCAGAGGCGATACGCGGGGGGCTGGACGCAGGGGAATGGCACGACCACCCTTTTCTGGAATGACACTCCATACATGACGCTGCTCACCGATGTTGTATCGCCACTGATCCTCACGGTCTGTCTGGCGGCCGTAACAACGCTGGTGCTGCTGATGCTGGGCACGCCGATCGCCTGGTGGCTCGCCCGGACGCGATCGGTCTGGCGGGAGCCTGTCGCGGCGCTGGTGGCGATGCCGCTCGTGCTTCCACCTACCGTGATCGGCTTCTACCTGCTGATGGCGCTCGGACCGAACGGGCCCGGCGGAGCGCTCGCAGGCCTATGGGGAGCCCGTACGCTGGCGTTCTCGTTTCCGGGGCTCGTCGTCGGATCGATCTTCTATTCCCTGCCCTTCATGGTGCAGCCGTTGCGGGTGGCCTTCGAAACGGTCGAGACCGAAACGCTGGAAGCGGCGGCGACGCTGGGCGCCCATCGCCGACAAACCTTTGTTCGCGTGGTTCTGCGCGCCTCGGCGAGCGGTTTCATCACCGGGCTGATCCTCACATTCGCCCACACCATCGGCGAATTCGGCGTCGTGCTCATGATCGGCGGCAACATTCCCGGTGCGACGAAGGTTCTTTCGATCAGCATCTACGACTTCGTCGAACGCGGAGAATGGGCGCCCGCGCACTGGATCTCGGCAGGCATGGTGCTGTTCGCCTTCATCGTGGTCACGGCCACGATGCTGATCGACCGCAGATTCGGCCGGCTCACGGGATGAACGGCCGGCGGGCATGACGGGCGAAGTCCCGTTGCCCTTAAGCGAACGACCACCTATCACTGTTTCATGTCCCAGGATCTCGCGCGCATCCGCGCCTTCGTGCAGGTTTTCGACGCCGGCGGCTTTTCGGCGGCGGCGCGGCAACACGGGCGTTCCAAGGCGCTGCTCAGCAAATACGTGACCGATCTGGAAGACTATCTTGGCGTGCGGCTGATGAACCGCACGACGCGCAAGCTCAGCCTCACCGAGGCCGGCGAGGCCTATTACCGCGAGGCGAGCCAGCTTCTGCAGCAGCTCGACGACCTCGATGCCTCGATTCTCGACCAGACAGCGGCGCCGCGCGGTCTGCTACGGGTCTCGGCACCGCGCAACTTTGGGGAGATGATCCTCGCGCCGGCGATCTATGCGTTCCTGCGTGCCCACCCCGAGGTCACGCTGGATCTTCGCCTCGAAGACCGCTTCGTCGATCTGGTCGAGGAAGGAATCGACGTCGCGCTGCGCATCTCGGCGGCGCAGGACTCCTCGCTCATCGCCCGACGCATCTGCGACATGCAGCATTCGGTCGTCGGCTCGCCCGCCTACCTTGCGGCGAGAGGCATACCGAATGTTCCCGAGGACCTGCGGCTGCATGCCTGCATTGTCGACACGAACCTGATGGGCCAGGCCAACTGGCGCTTCGTCGAGCGGGGGCAGACCATTTCGGTGCATGTCAGCGGCCCGGTCCGCGTGAACTCGCCGCTTTCGGCGCGAGATGCCGCGCTGGCCGGGCTCGGACTTGCGCTCCTGCCTGGATACCTCGCCGATCCGATGGTCCGTTCGGGGCAGTTGCAACGCGTGCTCGACGGCTACGTGCAGACCGGAGCGGCTCTGCAGGCGGTTTATCCGCATCGGCGGCACCTTGCGGGCAAGGTGCGGGCGCTGATCGACCATCTGGTTTCGTGGTTCGAGGCCCACCCCGTCTAGCAGCCGGCGGCGCCCCGGCGAATGACCGGCACGGAGCCGGGAGACTCAGGCGGCCAGCGTACGCGCGTCCGCGCGCGCGGCTTCAGCCTCGCGCGAACGGAAGAGCTCGCGCATGAGCCAGGCGGCCAGGAGCCTCTGCCGGCTTGTCACACTCTCGAACGCGATCTGCGGCGCCACGTGCTCGGCGAAGATTTCGCAATCATCGGGGGTCTGACGCATATCTGCCGGCAACTCGTACCAGCGGCGGATCACTTCGCGCTGGGCTTCGTCCTTGGTCACGATTTCGCCTCCCGCCGGATGGCAGTGCACCTTCCAGAATCGGCCGTTATGGCTAACGGATCCTTAACGACCTCTCAGCCGCCGCCGGCGCGGTTGTTGCGCACGCGGGCGTGCGGCATCTGCCGCTCTTCGTCATTGTCGGCGACAAGGTCGCGGGACGCCTCGTTGCCGCTTTGCTGGCTTCTACGCACGACCTCTTCGATCTCCTCAACGGGCGCACCATCGCGGGCGACCAGTTCCGCCGCCTCCTGCGGCGCGACGGCGAAGACCTCGGCGAGGAAAGTGGCGTCTTCGGCTTGCTCCTCACTCGAGGCCGTTCCCGCGCGCCCTTCGCCCGTTTCCGCCTCCCGCTTCTGTCGGAGGGCCTCAGATTCCGGCGGAACGTTTCCCCATGGAGGCTCGCCCGCCATGTCGCGGGTCAGCCAGCCGAGGATCACCTTTCGGATGTTCCCCATGGTCCTGAAGGTCAGCTCGTCCGCGAGCGCGGCAGCAAACAGTTCCGCTTGATCGGTTGTGGCCCGGTCGGCCTCAGGCAGTGCCCGCCAACGCCGCAGCGTCTCGGCGCGCGCCTCGTCTTTGCTAAGTTCAGTCACGTAACCCCGATTTCTGAGCCCCATCGCGGAATCTGCGACGGGCGGTTTGGTTCCATCAACCCGACAGGACCGCTCTTTGCGGCGGATGTAGCTGATTGTGTTCTCGAAATTGACTCGATTGCGAGGGCCGGCCCAAGCGACTCAGCGGCGAAGGTTCCGGGGTCACTTGCAAATCATTCGCAACTGAGCCATATTGCGAATGATTTGCAATGGCGGCTGTGGCCGGATATCAAGGACGCTTCCGGATGACAACCGACACCATGGACACCACGCCCCAAAGCCGGCCTGGCTGGCTGCGCGAAACCACCACCCCGCCCCTTGTCGAAGTCTTCCGGTCGATCCGCTTACCGCGCGAAGCTCCGGCATGGCGGCGGTTCCTGGCCTTCATCGGGCCCGGATACCTCGTGGCGGTGGGCTATATGGACCCGGGCAACTGGGCCACTTCGCTCGCCGGCGGGAGCCAGTTCGGATACGCGCTGCTGTTTGTGGCGCTCCTTTCCAACATCATGGCGATCATCCTGCAGTCGCTGTGCGCCCGCCTCGCGATCGGCACGGGCAAGGATCTGGCGCAGGCGACGCGGGACGCCTTTCCGGCCTGGATTGCCTGGCCGCTCTGGGTGTTTGCCGAGATCGCCATCATCGCGACCGATCTCGCCGAGGTGGTTGGAACAGCGATCGGCCTCAACCTGATTTTCGGCATTCCACTCGAGCTCGGCATCCTGATCACCACGCTCGATGTGTTCCTGATCCTGGTGCTTCAAGCCAAGGGCTTCCGCTGGATCGAGGCGTTCGTGATGACCATGCTGGGGGTGATCGCGGTGAGCTTCATCCTGCAGATCATCCTCGCCAATCCCGACTGGGGCGGCGTGATCCACGGTTTCGCGCCGACCACGGAGATCGTCCACAACCCCAACATGCTCTATCTCGCGCTCGGGATCATCGGCGCCACGGTGATGCCGCACAATCTCTACCTGCACTCCGGCATCGTTCAGACCCGCGCCTATGGCGACAGCCTCAGCGAAAGGCGCGAAGCGCTGGCCTTCTCCACCTGGGACTCGGTCTTCGCCCTCACTTTCGCGCTCACCATCAATGCCTCGCTGCTGGTTCTGGCCGCGGCGGTCTTTCATCCGCACAATCAGGTCGTGACCGACATCGCGCAGGCATCGCACCTGCTTACTCCGCTGCTCGGTTCGACGCTCGCGCCCATTCTTTTCGGGATCGCTCTGATCGCCTGCGGCCTCAACTCGACCGTCACGGCGACCATGGCGGGGCAGATCGTGATGGAGGGGTTCGTCCACCTGCGGATCGCCGCCTGGGCTCGGCGCCTCATCACGCGCGGCGTCGCCATCGTGCCGGCGCTCCTGACCGTCTATCTGTTCGGCGCCGCCGAAGCGGGACGGCTGCTCGTCTTCAGCCAGGTCGTGCTGAGCTTCCAGCTTCCCTTCGCGGTGGTGCCGCTGGTGATGTTCACCGCGAGCCGGCGCAAGCTCGGCGATTTGGCGGCGCCCCGCTGGCTGACCGCGATCGCGGGTATCGTGGCGACCATCATCATCGGGCTCAACCTCAAGCTGATCTTCGATTTCGTCACCGGCGGGCTGGGCTAAAGGGACGGCACCCCGCGGCATATCGCGCGTCTTGTCTGCGCCCTGCCGGCCGCTATGGTGCCGGTCATGATCCCGGCCCGCAAACCTCCAGACCACCCTGCCGTCAGCAACCCCAGGGTGGGCGTGCTGCTCCTCAACCTGGGGACGCCAGATTCGCCGGAGTACTGGCCCATGCGGCGGTATCTGAGCGAATTCCTCAGCGACCGCAGGGTCATCGAAACCAACCCGCTGTTCTGGCAGCCGATCCTGCAGGGCATCATCCTCAACGTCCGGCCGCAAAGGAGCGGCGCCAACTATCGCAAGATCTGGGATGCCGAAGCGGATGACAGCCCGCTCCGGGTCATCACGCGCCGACAGGCGGAAAAACTGCAGGCCGCGCTCGGCGACCGGGTCGTCGTCGACTTCGCCATGCGCTACGGCAACCCGTCCACGTCTCGCGTGCTCACGGCGATGATGCAGCAGGGCTGCAGGCGCATCCTGCTTTGCCCGCTCTACCCACAGTACTCGGCGACAACGACGGCGACCGCCAACGACGCGGCCTTCGACGTGCTGAAGTCGATGCGCTGGCAGCCCGCCATCCGCACCCTGCCCCCCTACTTCGACAGCCCCGAATATATCGCGGCGCTGAGCGACAGTATTGCGGCGGGCGTCGCCGCATTGCCATTCAAGCCCGATGTGGTGCTGACGTCCTATCACGGCATGCCGGTGGAGTACCTGCTCAAGGGCGACCCCTATTACTGCGACTGCCTCAAGACGACGCGACTGGTGCGGGAACGGCTGGGCTGGAGCGAGGACTACCTCAAAGTGACGTTCCAGAGCCGCTTCGGGCCGGCCGAATGGCTCCAGCCGTATACCGCTGAAACCGTAGTGGAGCTCGGCAGGGCGCAGAAGAAAGTGGCCCTGGTGGCGCCGGCCTTCGCGGCCGACTGCATCGAGACGCTCGAGGAGCTGGCGATCACCGGACAGGAGCAATACGTCCATGCCGGCGGGCGGCGCGGGGACTATGCCTACATCCCCTGCCTCAACGATACCGCCGGCGGAATGGCCATGCTCGAGGCCGTCGTGCGGCGCGAGCTTGCCGGCTGGATCTGACCCGCTACTGTCCGCCCATCAGATAGGTCGCGACGGCGGCGCGGTCCTCGTCGGTCCATTGCGAGGTCTCGTCGCGCACCACCTCCGCCATCGGTCCGAGGACATCATCGAGCGCGGGAGTCGTGCCGTCCTTGAGCATTTCAGCCAGCAGCTCGGGCGTATAGGTGCGACGCGTCAGCTCGGCCAACAGAATCGAGGGAGTCTTGCCACCCGGTCCGCTCTTGTCGGGATTGCCGCTCAGTTCCGTGCCCGGGTCTATGCCGCCGAGGGGGTTGCGCGGGCTGTGGCAGGTCACGCAATGGCCGGGTCCGAAGACGATATATCTGCCACGGTTCCATGCGTCCGAGTGCGAGGCATCCGCGACGAAGCGGCCGGGATGGAAGAAAAGATGCTTCCACCCGGCCATGAGGAACCGCTGGTTGAACGGGAAGGCCACGTCGTGCGGCCTGCTGGGCGTGTCGACCGGCGTCGTCTGCATCAGCGCGGCGTAGAGATCGGCAATTTCCTGGTCGCTCATCAGGGTGTACGCGTCATAAGGCAGCGCCGGGTACAGATGGCCCTGCGGCCCCTCGCCGTCGCTCAAGGCGCTCGCAAACTGCGCCTCCGTCCAGCCGCCAATGCCGGCGGTCTTCGACGAGGTGATGTTGGGGGGATAGAAGGTGCCAAAAGGAGTCCTCAGGCCCGCGCTCTGGCTCCCTGCGAGTTGCGCATCGGGCGTCTTGGGGTCGGTGTGGCAGGTGACGCAGCCGCCGAGCCGGATGAGGTATTGCCCCCGCGCGGCGTCGCCCACGAGGCTTGTGTCGCGCCCCGGTCCGCGCACCGGGGTCAGCATGTAGAGGCCGACCGCGACGCCGATCACGACCACAACCCCGACGACCCAACGCAGAAGGCGCATGCCGATCACTCCCTTGCCCGGCGCAGAAAAGCAGAGGCAATGCGCCACCGCAATCGAACTAACTCCTCGTGATCCGGGATTAATCCCGCGCGCAGCAGTCGCGGGCTAGGTTTGCCGCAGCACCGCCTCCACCTCAGCCCGGGTGGGCGGGTTGGCGCCGACGCGGCTACAGTTGATCCCGGCCGCAACGGCGCCGAACCACAGCATGCGGCCGAGTTCGTCGGCGCCCAGCGTGCCGAGCCTGTCGGGCTTGAGCGCGCCATGATCGTGGAGCCAGGTGAGAATGCCAGCCATCAGCGTGTCGCCGGCGCCGACATTGTCGCCGCCCGGCGCGGCCGGATAGATGTTCGAGCGCGCATTCGCGCTCGCGGTAAACGCCACGGAGCCCTCGGCGCCCAAGGTGACCACCACCAGCTTGATATTGTCGCGCGCGAGCAGCGCGTTGGCATGCTGCTCGATGCTCTTGTCCGGATCGAGCGTGTGCAGATCTTCCTCCGACATCTTCACGACGCTCACAAAATCGAACGTATCGAGGATCCGCCGGCGATAGGCGTCCATGTCGGAAATCAGCGACGGCCTGAGGTTGGGGTCGGTGGTGATCGTCGCACCGCGCTTTCTGGCCTCGCGCGCAACCTCGAGCCAAATGGCGGTGTCGCGCGGCTCGATGGTGCAGAAGCCGCCGATCTGGAACAGCTCGATCGTCTCGGGCAGCGCCGCGATGAGACCATCCTTGGTGAAAGCGCGGTCGGCCTCGCGATAGAACGCATAGCGCGGATTGCCCCTGCCGTCGTCGGTCACCACCGCGAGCGTGGTGGGTTCGCGCACCCGCTCTTTCAGGAGCGGAGTCACACCCGCCGCTGTCAGCGGTTTGAGGATGTAGTCACCGAAGGTGTCGGAACTGATGGGGCACAGAAAGCCGGTCGGGTTGCCGAGTTTGCTGAGCGCGATGGCGCAATTCATGGGGGAGCCGCCGGCCTTGGCCACAAGCTCGCGCACGCCATCGGCGCGCACGGGCTTGCTGATGAGATCGATCAGGCTCTCGCCGCCGACTACGAACATTTTCGATGCTCCCCCGAACCCTGGCTCTCGTTATCGCGCCGGCGCAGCCGATGCCAGTCGTCGCACGGAAGGGAGAATAGGTAAATATTTACTGAACGTTGCGCCAAGGCGCGGCCTCCGCTAACAGTGGCGCGCAAACAAACGGCCTTGGCCCGTGGGGGAGAATGCACCAATGACGACCGATCGGAAGCTGCGCTGGGGAATCATCGGGCCGGGCGGCATCGCCCAGGCTTTCCGAGACGGCGTGAAAAACTCCAGGACGGGGCAACTGGTCGCCATCGCCACGCGCAATCCGAACAAGCCAGGCCTGGCGGAGACGTTTCCGGGCGCGCGCGTGCTCGATGGATACGAGGCAATGCTGCGCGATCCCGAGGTCGAGGCGATCTACATCGCAACGCCCCACCCCGGCCACGCCCAGTGGGCGATCCGGGCGGCGGAAGCCGGCAAGCATGTGCTCATCGAAAAGCCGATGGCCCTGACCTCATTCGAGGCCGACGCCATCTTCAATGCGCACCGCAAGGCCGGAACGTTCGCGGGCGAAGCCTTCATGTACCGCCTGCATCCCGCCACCGCAAAGCTGCGCGAGCTCGTCGCGTCCGGGGCCATTGGCCAGGTGCGGATGATCCAGTCGAGCTTCGGCTTTCAGATGCCGCGCCACATGCCCGAGCACCGGCTCTTCGCCAATGATCTGGCCGGCGGCGGAATCCTCGATGTGGGATGCTACCCGGTTTCGATGTCGCGGCTCCTTGCGGGCGCGGTTGCCGGCAAGCCCTTTCTCGATCCGGTGAAGGTCGTCGGGACGGCGCATCTGGGCCAGCAGCGCACCGACGAATGGGCCGCCGCTGTGCTCGAGTTCGAGGGCGGCATCATCGCGCAGGTGAGTTGCGCGGTCTTTGTGCAGCTCGACAATGTGCTGCGCATCCACGGCGCGACCGGCCGCATCGAGGTTCCCGACTTCTGGTTCGCAGGCGGGGACCGCTCGGGCGGGCCCGGCACCATCCGCGTCGTCCGCGGCAGCGACGTGGAGGTGATCGAAGCGTCGCGCGATGCCGGTCACCTCTATTCGTATGAAGCCGACGGAGCCGCCGAAGCGATCTTTGCCGGCCGGCAGGAGTTCGCGCCGCCCGGCATGAGCTGGGCCGACACGCTGGGCAACCTCAAGGTGCTCGACCAGTGGCGCGCCGGCGCCGGCCTCGAATTCGACATCGAAACATCGGCGCGCCGCACGACCACGCTCAGTGGGCGGCCGCTTCGGCGCGGCGGGACGCGCATCCCCAAGCGCGCCATTCCGGGCCTGAGCAAGCAGGCCTCTGTGGTTGCGACGGGATTTGAGGACTTCCGCACATTCTCGAGCGCCTCGATCCTGCTCGACGCCTTCTTCGAAGCGGGCGGCAATCTCTACGATACGGCCTTCGTGTATGGGGCCGGAAAGACGGAAACGCTGTTTGGCGAGTGGCACACCAGCCGCGGCGTGCGCGAGGAGGTGGTGCTCATCGGCAAGGGGGCGCATTCGCCGCTGTGCTATCCCGATGTCATCGGCAAGCAGCTCACGCAGTCGCTCGATCGACTCAAGACCGACTATGTGGACGTCTACTTCATGCATCGCGACAACACCGACGTGCCAGTGGGCGAATTTGTCGACGCCATGGACGCCGAGGTCCGCAAGGGCCGCATCCGGGGCATATTCGGCGGCTCCAACTGGACCGAGGCCCGCATGCAGGAGGCGATCGACTATGCCAGAAAGAACGGCAAGCAGGCCCCGGGCGCACTCAGCAACAACTTCGCGCTCGCCGAAATGATCAACCCGATCTGGGCGGGCTGCATCTCGGCTTCCGACGCAAGCTACAAGGCATGGCTCACCAAGAACCAGATTCCAAACTTCTCGTGGTCAAGCCAGGCGCGCGGCTTCTTCACCGATCGCGCCGGCCGGGACAAGCGTGACAACCCGGAGCTGGTCAACACCTGGTATTCGGACAGGAACTTTGCGCGACGCGACCGCGCGGTGGAGCTGGCGAGAAAGCTCGGCGCCAGTCCCATCCACATTGCGCTCGCCTATGTGCTGGCGCAGCCGTTCCCGTCGATCCCTCTGATCGGGCCGCGACGGCTTGACGAACTCGACGATTCGATCAAGGCGCTGAGCCTCAGCCTCACGCCGGAGCAGGTCAAGTGGCTCGAGAATGGCTGACGGTCAGTGCCGGGGCCGCCGCGCCAGAACATCGGCGGCACGAACGAGGACGGTATCGTCGAGCGAGTCGACGATACGGCCGGGATCGAACATGACCTCGGTGCCGCGCCGGAAGATATCGGGCGCGAGCGGGCCCGCCTCGAGCACGAAGCCGGCGGTGCGGGTCTGATTGGCGGCCGCAAGGCGCACCAGCAACTGGTCAGCGACGGGGTGAAGCGGCACAGCGAAATCTCCTTGCCCGGGGAGCCTATCGTTCCCCGGCCTGGCGGTGAATATCCCGCCGGCAGGCACGGTAGCGGTTGACCCCGGAGGCGCATCGTGTTGCCTAGGGCAGTCTCATCAGGATCGGCCGGGAGCGATCCGTTGCCTTTGTCACCTCCTCCGCGCTGGGCGCTGAGGGTCATCGCCGCGATCGACGAGGTCAGCCGCATCGTTGGGCTGATCGCGATCTGGCTGGTGCTGCTTTGCGCGCTGGTCAGCGCCTTCAATGCGGTGGTCCGCTATACGTCGGGCGCCCTGCTCTGGCTCGAGGCGAAAACCGGGATCGGTCTGTTCGGGGCCGTCTATACGCTCTACGCCGACAACTCCAATACGCTCAGCGACGCAACCTGGTACATGTTCGCAGGCACCGTGATGCTGGGTGGGGCCTGGGCGCTCAAGGTCAACGCGCATGTGCGCGTCGACCTCTTCTACGGGATGATCTCCGAGCGCGCCCGCACCTGGATCGATCTGCTGGGCGGCCTGTTCTTCCTGATGCCGCTTTGCGTCCTGCTCATCTACTTCACCTGGGGATGGGCCTGGTCGTCCTTCGCCTCGGGCGAGGCTTCAGCCAATGCCGGAGGGCTGCCGCCCTGGCCCGCCAAGATGCTGTTGCCAATAGGCTTCGCCGTGCTGCTGCTCCAGGCGGTAGCCGAGATCATCAAGTGCATCCTTGCGCTCGCCACAAACTATGTGCGCGAGTTCGCCTACGAGAAGCCGCTGCAATGATCGAGCTCATCCGGGCCGCGATGGCGCCCTTGATGTTCGGCGGGCTCGTCGTGTTCATGCTGATCGGCTATCCGGCCGCGTTTTCGCTGAGCGCGGTGGGGCTGTTCTTCGGCCTTGCGGGCATTCAGCTGGGGCTGATCGCCCCGGACTTTCTGGGCAACCTCACCTACCAGCTCTATGGCGTGCTTTCGAACGACCTGCTGCTCGCGGTCCCCTTCTTCACGCTGATGGGCGCAATTCTCGAACGATGCGGCCTCGCCGAGGATCTGCTCGACGGCTTTGGCCAGTTGTTCGGCCGGGTGCGTGGCGGACTGAGCTACGCGGTGATCCTGGTGGGCGCGGTGCTGGGCGCGATCACCGGCACCGTCGCGGCGTCGGTCATCGCCATGGGCCTCATCTCGCTGCCAGTCATGGCGCGCTACGGCTACTCTGTGCGCCACGCGACCGGCGTTATCGCCGCCTCGGGCACGATCACCCAGCTCATTCCCCCCTCGCTGGTGCTGATCGTGCTTGCCAACCAGCTCGGCCGCTCCGTCGGCGACATGTATCTGGGCGCGATGGGCCCCTCGGCATTGCAGCTCGCGCTGTTCGCGCTGTGGGTCGCGATCCTCTCGATCCTGCGTCCGGCCGATCTGCCGGCCCTGCCGCCCGAGGCGCGCACGCTGCGGGGCGGCGCGCTCGCCGTAAAGCTTATCAAGGGCATGATTCCATCGCTGGCGCTGATCTTCATCGTTCTGGGCACGATCTTCATGGGTCTCGTCACGCCCACCGAGGCGGGCGCGATGGGTGTGGTGGGGGCCCTGATCCTCGCCGCGATCAACCGCAGGCTCAACTGGCCACTTTTGTGGGAGGGAATGGTCTCAACCACCAAGCTCACGGCGATGGTGGTTTTCATTCTGCTCGGGAGCCGGGTGTTCTCCCTGGTTTTCCAGGGCGTCGGCGGAAGTCACTGGATCGAATCCATGCTCACTTCGCTGCCGGGCGGTCAGGTCGGGTTTCTCGTTTTCGTCAATGCGTTCATCTTCGTGATGGCGTTCTTTCTCGATTTCTTCGAGATCGCGTTCATCATCATCCCCCTGCTCACCCCGGCAGCGCAGACGCTCGGGATCGATCTCGTCTGGTTCGGCGTGATGATCTGCGCCAATATGCAGACGAGCTTCATGCATCCGCCCTTCGGCTTTGCGCTGTTCTACCTGCGGGGCATCGTGCCGCGCGAGCAGGTCAGGACGTCTGACCTCTATTGGGGCGCAATCCCATGGGTCGCCCTGCAGCTCATCCTCGTTGCGGCGCTGATCATCTGGCCGGGGCTGGTGACGGGCCTCGTCGCCCCAGCGGTAACCACCGACCTCAATTCGGTCCGCATCACGCTGCCGCCCGACCAGAACGGCGATCTAAGCACGCCGCCCGCCTTCGATATCAGCCCGCCGAAATTCAACTAACGGCCAAACTGGCTGCGGATCCGCGGCCAGACCAGGAGAGCCGGAAGACCCGGCTCCGGTCGCAATCGTGTCGGGCCGGCGGCCCCCGCAATGAGGGCCGCCAGCAGGCTCAGCGCGCCGACCACGACCGGCGCCACGATGGCTAGAGCGCGTTGCCGCGCTGCTGCTGCATCATGAACGCGTCAAAGGCGTATTCGGACACCTGCGTCCAGAGGTAATAGTCCTTGCGGAAGGCCTTGAGTGAATCGAGCATCTTTCCGAAGGTCGGGCTCTTGGCGCTCATCTCGGTATAGGTGTCCTCGGTGGCCTTCCAGCAGGCGGCCAGAATTTCGGGGCTGAACGGGCTGATCTTTGCACCCTCGGCCGCGACCTTCTTGATCGCCGCCGCATTGACCGCGTCGTAATGGGCGAGCATGTCGAGATTGACCGCCTGGCAGGCCGATCTGAGGATCGACTGATAGGCGGGCGGCAGGCCCTCGAACTTGGCCTTGTTGAACATGCCGTGCAGGGCCGCCGAACCCTCCCACCAGCCCGGATAGTAGTAGTAGGGGGCGACCTTCACGAAGCCGAGCTTCTCGTCGTCGTAGGGGCCCACCCACTCGGCGGCGTCGATCGTGCCCTTTTCCAGGGCTTCGTAAATCTGCGCGCCGGGCTGGCTCTGGGGAATGACCCCGAGCTTCTGCATGATGGCGCCGGCGAAGCCGCCCATGCGGAACTTGAGCCCCTGAAAATCAGCCGGAGTCTTGATCTCCTTGCGGAACCAGCCGCCCATCTGGGCGCCGGTATTGCCGGCGGGAAAGGCGACAATTCCCTGGCTCGCAAAGAACTCCCCGCAGATGTCGTTGCCGCCGCCGTAGTAGAACCAGGCGTTCATCGCCCGGGCGTTGAGACCAAAGGGCATGGTCGTGGGCAGCTGCCAGGCCGGGTCCTTGCCCCAGTAGTAGTAGGAGGCGGTATGGGCCGCCTCGACCGACCCGGAGATCACCGCATCGGCGATCTGAGGCGGAGGCACGATCTCGCCCGCCGCGAACACGTCGATGGTGAAATTGCCATCGGTGGCGTCGGAGACGTATTTGCTCAGCAGCTTGGCCGCGCCGAAAAGCGTATCGAGCGAGTTGGGGAAGGCCGAAGTCAGGCGCCAGTTCACCTTGGGCGCCGATTGGGCAAGGGCCGGCATCGGCAGGGCCGCGGCCGCAATCGAGCCCACACCTGCGGCGGTTGCCGCACCGAAGAATTGACGTCGCTTCATGGTATCCTCCCTCGAACGTCGCGGCCCCACACAACCAAAAGCCCGCTGGACGGACAAGAATATTCTGAACGCCGGGAATAAGTCGGATTTGCCGGCGTTTTCCGGCTGAGCGATGCCAATCGGCACGCCGGACCTGTCATGGGAGACACCGTCATGAAACTCAGCACCCTGCTCCTGGGCGCGGCCGCAATCGGCCTGCTCTCGACCTCCTTCGCTCTGGCCGACGACTATCTGGGCGGCGCGGTCAAGTCGGCGACCGTCGGCGGCAAGGAGATCCTGACCGATTCCAAGGGCATGACCCTGTATATCTGGGACAAGGACGCCGTGGGCGTCTCCAACTGCTACGACAAGTGCGCGCAGGCATGGCCGCCGCTCCTGGTGGACGCCTCGACCCAGGTTTCCGGCGACTTCACGCTGGTGGACCGCAAGGACACCGACAAGAAGATCGTCGCCTACAAGGGCTGGCCGCTCTACCTCTGGGTCAAGGACACCAAGCCGGGCGACACCACCGGCGACGGCGTCGGCGGCACCTGGCATACTGCGGTCGAATAAGGCCGGCGAGGCTGCGAGGGCAAGGCTTCGTGCAAGAGTTCCTGGACGAGATCGAGACCTGCGTGCCGGCGCTCCGCCGCTATGCGCGTGCCCTCACGCGCAACGCCGACCGGGCCGACGACCTCGTTCAGGATTGCATCGAGCGCGCCATCCGCAAGCAGGCCTTGTGGAAGCCGACGGGGCCGCTCAAGGCCTGGCTCTTCCGCATTCTGCTGAACCTCTACCGCAACGAGCTGCGCGTCGCCCGGCGGCGCGGCGAGCATGTCGCGGTCGAAACGCTTGTGGTCGAGCCGGCCGTGGCACCGAGCCAGCCCGGCCGCATCGCGCTGAGCGAGATCGCCCGCGCAATCGACGCCCTCGCGGCCGAGCAGCGCGAAGCGCTGCTGCTCGTCGTGCTCGAGGGACTGAGCTACGCCGACGCCGCGGGGGTGCTCGGCATACCGATGGGAACATTGATGTCGCGGCTCGGCCGCGCCCGGGCGGCTCTGAGGACCGCGACCGGCGCCGCCGACGAGACGCCGCGACTGAGGACTGTGAAATGAATCGCGCCGCGTTGGAAATCGATACCGATGCGCTCCATGCCTATGCCGACGGCCAGCTGAGCGCGGCTGAACGCGCCGAAGTCGAGGCCTGGCTGGCCTCGCACGCCGACGCTGCCGCGCTTGTGGCGCAGTGGATGCGCCAGAACGACGCCCTGCATACGCTCTATGATCCGGTGGCGAGCGAAGCCGTGCCGCCGCGCCTTTCCCCGCAGCAGATCGCGGCCGGCGTGCGTAGCCGTCGCATTGCGTTCATGCGCAGTCTCGCGGCGAGCCTGATCGTGGTCGCCGCGGCGGGCGGACTGGGCTGGTATCTGCGCGGGGCGTTCTGGCAGGAGGAACCGCTGAGCGAGCGGCTGATCGACAATGCGGTGGTCGCACATGCCCTCTATGTCAACGAGAAGACGCATGCGGTGGAAGCGGCTGCGGATTCGCCCAATCTCATGCGTTGGCTCTCCAATCGCATCGCAACGCCCATCGATGCCCCCAATCTGACGGCGCAGGGCTATACGTTCCTGGGTGGCCGTCTGCTGCCGGGCGAAACCGGAGAGGCGGCCCACGGTCCGGCCGCGCAGCTCATGTACGAGAATCCGGCCTCGGCGGAGCGCGTGACCCTCTACATCACCGCGGCCCTGCCGGACAAAAAGCATGTCTGGAAGCTCGAAAGCCGTGGCGGCGTGGAGGCCTACTACTGGGCCAATGGCGCGGTGACCTGCACGATCGTCGCCGACCTGCCCGAAAAGGATGTTCAGGCGCTGGGGACCGCCATTTTCGAACAGCTGACGCGCAAGGCGGACTCGAGCTGGAACCCGAATATGGGGGGCTGAGCGGCGCCCCGGCCGCAGGGCGGGCCAACAGCCGCCATTCCGCGCAGCCACGCAAATCCGCGCCTGAAGGAGAAACCGGCGCCGGCCGAATGCCTGTGAGAAAATCGCGGCGGCAGCGGCTCCTGGCGCGTCCGCAAATCGGCCGGACTCCCCTTTCCCCCCTACAGCCTTGCATCCTGAAGCGTCCTACCCCACTCTCAGGCGGAGCGTGCGACATTGGGCAGGCTGATCGCATCGCCGATTTCCGCTATCGGGCGGCAACCGACGTAGAGGACCAACGAGCGCATGCTGGAGATTTTTCATCAGATTGCCGACCTGATCAGCAATATTCTCACGTCGGTCTCCGGCAACTACTGGCTGTTTGTCTTCCTGGTCTTTCTGGTGTGCGTGGGCGAGGCCGTGTTCATCCTGGGCCTGCTCGTTCCTTCGCTCCCGATCCTGCTGCTGGTCGGGGGCCTCATCAGCGCGCAGAACCTGAATTTCTGGCCGATCTACCTTGCCGCAACATTCGGCGGAGTGGTGGGGGACGCGATCTCCTACTGGATCGGCTACCTGCTCAAAGACCGGATCAAGACCGTCTGGCCGTTCCGGAACTATCTGGACCTCATTCACCGAGGCGAAATCTTCTTCCAGCGGCATGGCGGCAAAGCCATCTTCATCGGCCGCTTCATCACCGGCCTCAAGGCCGTGGTGCCGGGCATCGCGGGGATGCTGGGCATGCGCTGGACCTATTTCACCCTCATCAACCTGATCTCGGCCTTCGTCTGGGCGGCGTCGCACATCCTGCCGGGCATGTTCCTAAGCGAGTGGCTCAAGTCGATCGGACTCAGTCTCGAGCTCGTGATTCTCGTTGGCGCCGTCATTCTCACGGCGCTGGCGGTTCTGGTCCATTACTGGAAGCGTATCGTGCTGCTGTTTACGCCGTTTCTGGGCGATTTCGGCAAATCGATCGAGGCACGCTGGAGGAAGCCCAAGACGGACACAACGTCCGGTTGACGCCAAAAACTGCGCGCTGGACTTGGCGGGGCGGCGGCGCGAAACTCCGCCCATGCGCCCAATGATCGTCACGATCCGCGCGTTCCTGCTTCTGCTTACCATGGCGGCAGCTGCGCCGGTTCTGGCCGCGGAGTACGCCGACAGCGCCGCGCTCGACGAACTCTTCAACGAACTCAGGACCGCCGGCTCCGCTGGCGAAGCCGACGACGTCGTCGCCCAGATCTGGGATATCTGGTTTCATCCCACGGTGCCCGATCTCGCCGACCGCATGCAAAGGGCGAGCGCGGCGAGCAGCAGCGGCGACTATGCCAACGCGCTCGCCATTTTGAGCGGCATCGTTGCGGCCTATCCCGACTACGCAGAAGGCTGGAACCAGAGGGCGACGCTTTACTACGAGCTGGGCGATTTCGATGCGTCGCTGAGCGATATCGCCAAGGTGCTCGCGATCGAGCCGAGGCACTTCGGCGCCCTCAGCGGCCGAGTGCTGATCTATCTGAGGCAGGGCAAACGCGCCGAGGCCCTCAAGGACATGATTGCGGCGCTGGCGATCGATCCCTATCTCGATGAGAAGAAGCTCTTCCCCGAGCTTTCGCAGAACACTACCAACGTCTAGGAGCGGCATATATGGACACCGAGGTCGGCGACATCGAGGTGGAGCGCGAAGACCGGCCCGGCCATGGCCGCTACGTCATCCATCTGCCAGGCGGGCTCGAGGCCGAGATGACGTTCCGCAAGCACGGCACCGAAATGATCACGATCGACCACACCTACACGCCGCCCGAGTTCCGCGGCCAGAATCTCGCGATGCGGCTGATGCAGCGCACGATCGACGACGCGCGGCGCGACGGGGTCAAGGTCCGGCCGGTGTGCTCGTACGCGGTGGCGCAGTTCCGGCGCCACCCCGAGTGGAGAGACCTGCTCGCTCAGTAAACCGTGAGATCCTGCACGTTGTCGACCGTAAGGTCCGCAAGAGCGTCCCAGGGCACGGTCACCTCGACGCTGCCGCGCGCGTAGGATGCAACCTCGTAGGGGTTGAAGAGGACAACCAGGCCCTCTTCGGTGAAGCTCCAGCGGGCCGGGTCGGCGGCCATGGTGGCAACGCTCTCGTCCGTGTCACCCTGATATTCGTCGGCAAGCTCAGCCTTTGCCCTGTCGACGACCAGTTGGCCGAACGTCTTCTCCCAACCCTTGGCGGCAAAGATATCATCCGCCCGAAGCGGCCGCTTTTGATCGATCAGGAAGTGATCGTAGCTGCTCCCGTAGTTGCCATGAGCAGCTCCGTGGCCATACCAATACGTGTCCGTCACGAGCGTGATGAGATGCGTCGTCACGGTCTTGACGGTCGTCGTCACATCGATATCCGCCGAGGTGTCGCCGGTCGCAAGCTCATCGCTGCCCGTCTTGAACAGATGCGCGTCTTCGCCCATCTGCACGTCGTTGGCGAGCAGCATGTCGTGCGTCATGGCGTTGAACGCCGCGGCCAAGTCGTTATCCCGATCGATGCGGACCGTCAGAACATGCTTGGTCGCCACCTTGTTGAACTCGTTGCTGTCGGGATCGGTGTCCTGTTCGACCAGGTATCTCTCGACGGGGTAGAAGCGGTAGCCGCCCATCATCCGGCTCGCCTCGAGCGATGTGATGCGCGAGGTGAACTCGCCTGCCAGGCACTGCGCCTGATCGTCGGTATAGTCGCCCTTGATCGGCTGAGCATCGTCGCTGCAGACGCGGGAAGCGTAGTCGAGCCAGCTGTGCTGACCCGCCTTGACCTGCGCGGATGCGGCGGGCGACAGGCCGCCAAGCGCTGTGGCGTAGGCCTGGGCCAGCACTTCGTCGCGATCGGATAGGTCGGGATGATCGCAGACCGCACGCTCGAACGACGTCTGGGCTTTGCCGCAATCGAAGCTCGCGGCCTGAGCGAGGGGCGCAAGAAGCAACAGGGCGGCAACGGCGAGAATGGCTCGGATCATGAGGCCCTCCGGGTTTGCCGCCGAGGCTAGCGGCTCGGCGGCGGAGTTCAAGAGCACCCGGGGACGGAGAGTGGACGAGAGTGAAGGAACCCTGAAGACCGGGAGCCGATGACCGCTTCAGGCCGTCAGCAGAAGCTGCGCTGCCGCTATCTCCTGAGGGCGGACTTCATGGCCGCCATCGTGCCAGGCGAGAGTCACGACGGCGCCCTGAGCCTGGAAGTATGCGGCAAGCGATTCGGTGGACTGGACAGGGGCGATCGGATCGCGCCGCCCTGCGGTGATCAGGACCTTGCGGTGCGCGAGCCGAGGTTGCGCCGCCGGGGCGAAGGGGATCAATGGGTGCATCAGAACGGCACGGTCGATAAGATCGGGCGTTTCGAACAGCACCGCCGCCAGGATGTTGGCGCCATTGGAATAGCCAAGGGCCGCCACGAGCGACGGCTTTGTCTCGGCGATCCGCTCGCGCATGAACGCCGACATCTTGGCGGTTGCGCGGGCGAGATCGGCCATGTCGTAGACCCCCATTGCGAGGCGCCGGAAGAACCGCGGCGCCCCATTCTCGGTGACGTCGCCGCGGGGCGCGACGAGCCGGGCGCCAGGCATCACCTCATGGCCAAGCCCGAGCAGGTCGGTTTCATCGCCGCCGGTGCCGTGGAACAGAAATAGCAGAGGCGCGTCGGCGGGCGCCTCCCGCTCGGCGAAGCGATAGGTCGGCGCGCTCATGCCGCCACCGGTTCCAGCGGTTCGAGCGTCCTTTCCAGCCGGGCGCGCAGATGTTCATGCTGCCGGGGCAGCTTCAGGGACTCCCCAAGATGCGCCGTGTCTTCGTCGCGGTTGAAGCCGGGCTCGTTGGTTGCGATCTCGAACAGAACGCCACCGGGCGTCCGGAAGTAGACGGAGAAGAAATAGTCGCGGTCGATCACCGGCGTAAGCTGATAGCCCGTATCCATCAGCGCCTTGCGGACTTCGAGCTGATCGGCCCTGGTGGGGACGGCAAAGGCGATGTGGTGCACAGAACCCGCCCCGAGCTGCGCCACGGGCGTTCCCGGCAACGTCTCCAGGTCCAGGATGTCGGCGCCATTGCCATGTGGCCGAACCAAGCGCTTGATCCCCTCGTGGGTCTCGGCCACCTCATAGCCCATGAACCGGAGCAGCTCCTCGGTCGCTCCTTCGTCGCGCAGCCGCAGCGAGGCGGAGTGGAAGCCGCGGATCGCTTCGTCGGCGGGGACGCCGCCATGAATCCAGGGGACGCGAACATCGTCCCTGTCTTCGACCAGCGCGAGGCCATCCCCATCGGGACCGACGAAATTCAGCCGCTTCTGCCCAAAGCTCTCGGCCGGGGCGAGACTCCCGACCCCCGCGGCGGCAAGCCGCCGTTCCCAGGCGGGAAGCGAGCCTTCCGGCACGCTGAACACCGTAGTGCCGACCTCGCCCGTGCCCGGTCGGCCGCGGATGATGTGAGGAAAGGGAAAATAGGTCATCACCGAGCCGGGCGTGCCAACTTCGTCGCCATAGTAGAGGTGATAGACACTGGGTTCGTCGAAGTTGACGGTCTGCTTGACCCGCCTCAGGCCCAGCGTGTGTGTCCAGAACGCATTGTTCTCTGGCGCACTCCTGGCCATCGCCGTGACGTGGTGCAGGCCCTGAATCTGGTTGAGCATCTGTGATCTCCTTTGGCGGCAGCGCCGCCTCTGTCGACCGAGGAATATGGCGAGCCTGCCATCGGGCAGGAACACCGACCGGCGACATAGGACTGTTGCCTTTTTTCGAACGCTAAGCGCGAAAGGCGAGGCTCTCGAGCGTGCCTCTTGTCGGCCGGTATTCGAGGCCGACGTATCCGGCGTAGCCGTGCTCCTCGAGCCAATCGACCCGGGCGCGCCAGTCCATCGCGCCGCTCCCCGGTTCACCCCGCCCTTGCGTGTCGGCCAGATGCACATGGGCCACGCGGTCGACCCGGCCATTGAGCACATCCTCGGTGTGCTCGCCCATCATGGCCGAATGGTAGATGTCATAGAGGAGCCTGATCTCGGGACGGTCCACTTCGTCGACGATGTCGAGACCCTCGAGGGTCGAGGTGAGGAAGTAGCCGGGGTGATCCACCCGGTCGTTGAGCGGCTCGAGCGCGAGGACCACACCGCTGCCCGCGAGCACGCCGGCGGCATCCTTCAGCACGCGCACGAGGGCTGCGTGCTGCCCCTCGCGGGGGATACCTGGCCGGTCATCGCCGGCCTGCGCGATCATGAGCCGCGTTCCGAGCAATCTCGCCGCCTCGAGCGAGGCGCGGACTCCTTCGAGAAAGGCCGGATGCGTCCGCGGGTCCGTGATGCGCGAGATCGGTTCGCAGAGGATGCCGGCAAGCGGGAGCCCGGTCTCGCTAAGCGCCTGCTTCACGGCAGCAAGATCCTTGTTCGACCAGTGCCAGAATTCTACCGCATCGAGGCCCGCCGCCTTTGCGGCACGGATACGATCGGGAAAACTCACCGCGACCTGCGGGACAATGTTCGCCTCCGGCGTGCCGGGCAACGGTGGGAGCGATTGGGCATCGGCGAACAGCCACTCGATGCAGGCCGAGTAGCGTGTCACACGACCACCTCATGAGAGACGCGTCCCTTATCGCCGAAGATGCGCAGGTAGCGTGCGATCTCGCGTGGATCGCCCGTCGCCTTTTCGGGATTGTCGGACAGCTTCACGGCCGGGCGTCCGTTGGCCGAGCTCACCTTGCATACGAGGGAAATCGGATCGAGCCGGTGGTTGATAAAGGGCGAGCAGCCGATGAAATCGTTGGTGAGGTTGGTGCCCCAGCCGAAGCTCATGCGCACGCGGCCCTGAAAATGATGGTAGGCCTCCTCGATCATGTCGATGTCGAGCCCATCCGAAAAGATCAGGAGCTTCTCGCGCGGGTCGCGCCCCTTGCTCTTCCACCACGCGATGATCTTTTCGCCCCCCTCGATGGCGGGCGCGCTGTCGGGACGGAAGCCAGTCCAATCCGCCACCCAGTCGGGGGCGTCGCGCAGGAACGCCTCAGTGCCAAAGGCGTCCGGGAGGACGATCAGGAGGTTGCCACCGTAGTAGCTCTCCCAGTCCTGCAGGACCTGGTATTGCGCCGCCTTGAGCGCAGCCTCATTCGGGGCGATCGCGGCGAGCACCATGGGCAGTTCGTGCGCGTTGGTGCCGAGCGCCTCGAGATCGTTGTCCATGGCCAGCAGGACGTTGGACGTGCCCGTGAAGTTGTCGCCAAGGCCCTCCTTAAGGGCTTCCACGCACCAGCGCTGCCAGAGGAAAGAGTGACGGCGGCGCGTGCCAAAATCCGAAATGCGCAGATGCGAGAGCTTCTTGAGCCGTTCGACCTTCTCCCACATCTTGGCCTTGGCACGCGCGTAGGTCACGTCGAGCGTGAATGGGCCATAGTTGTGCAGGGCAGCGCGCGAGCGAAGTTCGTTGATGATGGCGAGTGCCGGAATCTCCCACATCGTGGTCTGCATCCAGCGGCCGGGGAAGCTCAGCTCGAACTGGCCGTCGCGCTTTTCGAGATGATACTCGGGAAGCGTGAAGTCCTCGAGCCAGCGCAGGAATTCGGGCGAGAAGATCTGCTTGGAGCCATAGAAGCTGTTGCCCGCGAGCCAGATCATTTCCTTCTTTGAAAACCGCAGGGTCCGCGCATGGTCGAGCTGGGCGCGCAGTTCGGCCTCGTCGATCTCCTCGGCGAGGCGCACGGTGGTCTTGCGGTTGATGAGCGAAAAAGTCGCGTCGACCTTGGGGTAGAGACCCCAGATCATCTGCAGCATCAGGAGCTTGTAGAAGTCCGTATCGAGCAGCGACCGGACGATCGGATCCAGCTTCCAGGTGTGGTTATAGACGCGACGCGCGATGTCGGTCCTTGGCATCGGCAGATACTCCCAGCACGCTCGCCCTCAATAGAGCACGCCGCGGAATGTGGGAACCCGTTTTTCGAGGCGCAAATGCGGGCTAAAGAGAAGGCAAATCAGGAGGGTAACGATGGCCGACCGCAAGATTCGCTGGGGAATTGTCTCGACCGCCGACATCGGCATGAAGAAGGTGACGCCGGGCATCATGAAATCCCCCCACTCCGAGGTGGTGGCGCTTGCCTCGCGCGACCTTGGCAAAGCCCGGGCCGCGCTCGATGAACTGGGGCTTCGGGGAGCCCGGGCCTACGGCTCGTATGAAGAGTTGTTCGCCGACAAGCAGGTGGACGCGATCTACAATCCCCTCCCTAACCACCTGCATGTGCCGATCACGCTCGCAGCAGCCCGGGCGGGCAAGCATGTGCTGTGCGAAAAGCCGATCTCGATCACGGCCAGGGAAGCCGAAGAACTGCGGGCCGCTCCCAAGGACGTGCTGATCGCTGAAGCCTTCATGGTGCGGCATCACCCCCAGTGGCACCGGGCGCGCGAGATCGTGCGATCGGGCGAACTCGGCCGCGTGCACCTCGTCCGCGCGGCGTTTCTCTATTACCTCGACGACCCCAACAATGTGCGCAACCTTGCCGATATCGGCGGAGGCGGGCTGCTCGACATCGGCTGCTACTGTGTCATCTCCGGGCGGTATCTGTTTGAGGCCGAGCCCAAGCGGGTGGTGGCGCTGGTCGATCGCGACAAAGCCTTCCGGACCGACCGGCTCGCAAGCGTCATTGCCGATTTCGGCGAGGGGCGGCATCTCAGCTTCGTTTGTGGAACGCAGACCGCCGGCCGCCAGACCGTCGAGGTGTTCGGCACCAAAGCCAGCCTCGAAATCGTCATTCCGTTCAATGCGCCGGCCGACGAAATGACGGCAATCCTCGTGGGGTCGGGGGCGCAGCGCCAGCTCTACCGGCGCGAGATCATCCGGCCCGTCGATCAGTACACGGAGGAGGCTGAAGCCTTCGCGCAGGCCATCCTCGAGCGCAGGCCCCCCGAATACGGCATCGAGGACGCGATCCTGCAGATGCGTGTGCTCGACGCCATCTTCCGCAGCGAGACTTCGGGCAACTGGGAGAGCGTACAGTGACCTCCCCATTCGACCTCACCGGCCGGTCCGCGCTGGTGACGGGCGCCGGACGCGGTCTGGGACGTGCCATCGCGCTTGCGCTGGCCAATGCCGGCGCCGATGTGGCGCTCGGGCTCCGAGACAAATCCACAGACCACGGCCTTGCTGCCGAGATCGCAGCAATGGGGCGGCGGGCGCTGCCGCTCCAGATGGACGTGCTCGATCTTGCGCAGAGCAGAGCGGCGATCGACGCGGCGATCGCGACATTCGGCAAGCTTGATATCCTCGTCAACAACGCCGGCGGGGGCGTGGATGAACGCCCTGTGGAAGACTATGCCGAGGACGTGTTCGACTTCGTCCTCGACCTCAACGTCAAGTCCACGTTCTTCCTCACGCAGCATGCCGGCCGGCACATGATCGAGCGCAAGAGCGGGTCCATCATCAACATGGGGTCGCAGGCTGGAGCCGTAGCGCTTCCGGGGGAAGCGGTGTACTGCCTCGGCAAGGCGGCCGTATCGCACATGACCAGGTGCTTTGCAGTCGAATGGGGC
Organism: Devosia sp.; assembly: GCA_035548755.1. GTDB lineage: Bacteria > Pseudomonadota > Alphaproteobacteria > Rhizobiales > Devosiaceae > Devosia_A. The sequence goes on along the minus strand of DASZSH010000004.1, from coordinate 8,863 downwards.
AAGAACAATGTTCGCGTCAACTGCGTGGCGCCCACGTTCATCGAAACGGACGGTACCGCCGACATGCTGGCACGCCCGGCATTCCGGACGGATGTGATCGAACGCATCGCGGCGCTCCATCGCATCGGGCAACCGCGCGAGGTTGCCGATGCGGTGGTGTTTCTCGCCTCGGATGCAGCCTCGCTGGTGACGGGGCAGACATTGCTGATCGACGGCGGCTGGACGGCCCGTTGATCAGTAGGTCTTGAGGCCGTTGGTCATGACGTAGATGGCATACAGCGATGTCGTCGCGCAGATATAGAGCCGATTGCGCTTGATGCCGCCGAAGCAGACATTGGCGACGACCTCCGGCACGAGGATCTTGCCGATCAGCGTGCCGTCGGGCTCATAGCAATGGACCCCGTCGGCGGCGCTGGTCCAGATGCGGCCATCGACATCGAGCCGGAAGCCGTCGAACATGCCGGAGGTGCATTCGGCAAAGACTTTGCCGCCGGAGAGACGGTCGCCTTGCACGTCGAACACGCGGATGTGCTTGGGATAGTCCGGCCCGTGCGTGCGGCCGGTGTCGGCGATGTAAAGCAGCTTCTCGTCGCGCGAAAAGGCAAGGCCATTCGGCTTGATCATGTCAGTGACGACGGCCGTGACGGCTCCGGTTGCCGGATCGACGCGATACACGTTTGAGCGGCCGATCTCGCTTTCGCCCTTGTTGCCCTCGTAGTCGGAGTCGATTCCGTAGGTCGGATCGGTGAACCAGATCGAGCCGTCGGACTTGACCACGACGTCGTTGGGAGAGTTGAGGCGCTTGCCCTCATAGTGGTCCGCGATAACGGTGATCGTGCCGTCATGCTCGGTGCGCGTGACCCGTCGGGCGCCATGCTCGCAGGTGACCTGCCGCCCTTCGCGATCGACGGTATTGCCGTTGGAATTGTCCGACGGCGCGCGAAACACACTGACGCTGCCGTCGGTCTCGTCGTAGCGCATCTGCCGATTGTTAGGGATGTCAGACCAGATGAGATAGCGGCCGCCGCCAAACCAGGCTGGACCCTCGGCCCACTTGCAGCCGGTATAGAGCTGATCGAGCCGGGCATTGCCGTTGACCAGCCGGGCGAAGCGGAGATCGATAATTTCGTAGGGCGACTGCACCGCCATTCCGGGCCTCCTCCGTGCTCTTTGCCAGTATTGCTAGCACGGATTCCGGCCTTGCCGGCAAGCGCTCTCACGCCTCGAGATCGGCGAGTTCGCGGGAAAAGTAGCGGCGATACGTCCTTAGAAAAGCGGCCCCCTGGGCCGCGCCACTGCGGTGCAGATGGCCCGCCTGCACCTGCGGCCTGAGGGGCGTCAGCGCCGGAAGGTTGGCGAGGCTGGTTCGCACCGATTCAACCAACGGCATAAGGACGGCCTCAGGAACCTCGCCCTCTATGACGGCAAAATCGAAGTCCATGACCGTCGCCGCATTGAGAACCGCTTCGGCGAGCGCGAAAGCCGCATCGTCGATCCAGGAATCGAGAACGATGCGCGCGGCCTGGGCCGGCGATGAGTGAAGCGCGTCGGCAAGTCCCAGACCTTGCGCCTCGAGCCGTCGGTGCAGGGCGGAAAGGGAGGCAACCTCATGCGCGTAATGCATCTGGCCGTCTCGGCCAGTGACGCGCATTGAGCCGAGATTGGCGGCTGCCCCATTGGCGCCCTCCCACAGCCGGTCTTCGGCGACGAGCCCCGCCCCGAGGAAGCTGTCGACGAGCACGTAGAGAAAGTTCCCGGGGCGCGGCGAGGGATGGGCGACGAATTCGGCCCAACAGGCCGCGTTGCCGTCGTTCATGACCTGAACGTCGGAAATGCCTGTGGCGCGCGCCGCAGCGCGCGCGAGGCCGGCCGGATGCCAGAACTCACCCTGGACAGGCGGCATAGCGACCACTGCCGTCGGGTCGCCGATGCCGGTCGGAGCGGCAAGGCCCAGCCCGATGAGGCGCGATCGCTCTGCCGACGTCATAGGTCCGGTGATGTCGTCGATCAACTCGGCCAGGAGATCGAAGACCAGGGCGCTGTCCGGGCGCTCGTAGGTGCGGCGCTCCCGCCGGACAACCTGAGCATTGAGGTTGGTGAGCGCCACCTCGATCCGCTGCCAGCCAATCTCGGCGCCAAGAGCGAAGGCGCCCTCGGGGTCGATATAGATGGGAGTGGCCGGCTGGCCGCGTCGACCGCCCCGCTGGGCGTCGCCACGCCTCAGCAGCCCGGCCCTTTCCAAGTCGGTCAGCACTGCCGAGACCGTCTGCGGCGCAAGGCCGGTTCGGCGCGCGATGCCGGCATTGGAGATGCCGGGCTCCATCGCGATGACCGTCAGAATAGCGCGCTGATTGCTCTGGCGCACATTTGCGGGCTGCATGCCCCGCGCAACGACCGAAAAATATGACTTCGGCTCCGTAGTATCGAACGCCACGAGCCCGCCCCCGGAATCGTCAAAACAAGCGGCAAAGGCGCAGACGCCGACGCCATTTTGCTTAAAATCCGGTTACAACTAGCTGCATTGTTCATGTGCTGCAAGGCTTGGTGACGGCTACCAGTTCGTCACCGAGCCGTCGCGCCGCTTCCAGTGCGGGGCTTCCCAGAACTTGAAGGTCTGCGCCCTGATCCCCTCCTCGTCGACCTCGACGCCGAGACCGGGGGCGTCGGTTACGGGATAGGTCGCGCCCTCAAGACGCGGCTGGACTGTAAAGAGCGGGCTTTCTCCGGCGCCCATATAGTTCTCCGCGGGTGAGGCACGGGTCTCGAGGGCGAAGAAATTGGCGACCGCCGCGGAGAAGTGAATCGTCGCCGCCGTGCAGATGGGGCCGAGCGGATTGTGCGGCATCATGTCGACATAGTGCGCCTCGCTCCAGCCGGCGACCTTCATGGCCTCGGTCAGCCCGCCGACATTGCACACATCGATGCGGTTGAACTGGTGAATCCCGCGCTCGATGTAAGGAAGGAACTGCCACTTGCTCGAGAATTCCTCGCCGATGGCGAACGGCACGTCGGTCAACGTGCGCAGCGACTCATAGGCCTCAGGCGTCTCGTCGCGGATGGGCTCTTCCAGAAAATCCAGTGTGCCAGACGGCATCTTCTGGCAGAAGCTCGCCGTCTCGGCGATGCTGAGGCGGTGGTGGTAATCGATGCCGAGAACGGCCGCGTCGCCCAGCTCCTCGCGGGCCTTAACCATCCACTTCGCCGTTGCGGCGATCGATTCACGCGGCTCATGGATGCCCCGGTCATCGGCTCCGGCGGGAAAGAAGCGGATGGCGGTCCAGCCGCGTCGCATCAGCTCCCGCGCCTGCTCGATCATCTCCTGGCCCGGTGGCACAGACGTCGAAGCAAAGGTCGGAATGCGGTCGCGCTGCTTGCCACCTAGAAGCTGATAGACGGGCACGCCCAAGGCCTTGCCCTTGATATCATGCAGGGCGATGTCGACCGCCGAGATCGCGGCCTGAAGCACTCGTCCGCCCTCGAAGTACTGGCTGCGGTACATTTCCTGCCAGATTGCGCCGATCTGCATGGGGTCTCGTCCAAGCAGGAACTCGCGATAGTGCTCGATGGCGCCAACCACGGCCTTCTCGCGCCCGCTGAGGCCGCTTTCGCCCCAGCCATAGATGCCTTCATCCGTCTCGACCTTGACGATGAGCTGGTTGCGGTGGCCGATCCAGGCGGGATACGGCTTGATTGCTGTAATCTTCATTGACGCTCCCGGGATCAGTTGAGCGTGAGCGCCTGCTGCGTCACGCCATCGAACAGGTGGATTTTGGATTGATCGAACCCGACCCAGACGGGCTGATCGGCCACGATTCGCACGTGCGGCTCGAGACTGACGACGACAATGTCTCGGCCCAGATAGATCTGAGCGAAGGTCACATCGCCGGTCGGCTCCACGGTATAGACCTTGCCGGCTATGGCGCCCGGCGTCTCCGACGGATGCACAGCCAGCGTCGAATGGCGCGCCCCGAGAATGACCTTGGGCGAGGAGGAAAGCTGCGCTCTGCGGGCATTCTCGGGGCTCAGGCCGAGGCTCCAGCCATCGGCGCTCCTGAGCATCGTCTCTTCGCCCGTGGAGACGACCTCAAGGGGAATGAGGCTCATGGCCGGCGAACCGACGAAGCCGGCGACGAAGGTATTCTTGGGATGGGCGAACACTTCGGCGGGCGAATCGTATTGCTGCAGCACGCCGCCATTCATCACGGCCATCTTGTCGGCCATGGTGACCGCCTCGAGCTGATCGTGCGTCACGTAGATGACCGTTGCGCGCAGATCCTGATGGAAGCGCTTGAGCTCGGAGCGCATCTGCACGCGGAGCTTGGCGTCGAGATTGGAGAGCGGCTCGTCCATGAGAAAGGCGCGCGGATCGCGCACCAGGGCACGGCCGAGAGCGACGCGCTGCTGCTGTCCGCCCGAAAGCTCGCGCGGGCGCCGCTCGAGCAGGTGCGTAATGTCGAGGACGCGCGCCGCCTCGCGCACCTTCTTTTCTATGTCCTCGCGCGGCATCTTCCGCATCTGCAGCGGAAAAGCGAGGTTCTTGAAGACCGTCTTGTTGGGATAAAGGGCGTAGTTCTGGAACACCATTGCAATATCGCGATCCTTGGGATCGAGATCGTTGACGAGGCGCTCTCCGATGTAGATGTCTCCGCCCGAGATCGGGATCAGTCCGGCGATCAGATTGAGAGTGGTCGTCTTGCCGCAGCCCGATGGACCGACCAGCGCGACGAACTCGCCATCGTTGATTTCGAGCGACACGTGATCCACCGCAAAGAGCGGCCCATAGCTCTTGACCACATCGTTAAGTCTAACCGTCGCCATCGGCTCCTCTAGTGTTTGACCGCGCCCTCGGTGAGAGCGCGCACGAAGTATTTCTGCAGGATGAGGAACATGACAACGACCGGAACGCTCATGATGAACGATGCCGCCATGAGTCCCGGCCAGTCCGTCGCGTATTCGGTGAAGAAGTGCTGCAGCCCGATGGGCAGCGTCAGCTTCTCCTTGGAGTTAAGGAAGGTCAGCGCGAAGACGTATTCATTCCACGCCAGGATGAAAGAGTAGATCGCCGTTGCGATGATACCGGGCGTACTCAGCGGCATGACGACCAGCAGAAAGGCCTTGAAGCGTGTGGCGCCGTCGATGCGCGCCGCCTGCTCGAGCTGTATCGGGATGTTGTCATAAAAGCCCTTGAGCAGCCAGATCGACAGCGGCAAGCCGAAGGTCAAGTAGGTCAGGATCAACGAACCGTGGCTGTTGACCAGACCGAGCCAGCGCATCAGCAGGAAGAGCGGCATCAGGAAGATCACGGCGGGGAACATGTTACGCAGCAATACTGCGAAGAACAGCGCCTTGCGGCCCGGGAACCGGAAGCGGGAGAAAGCGTAGGCGGCGGGCACCGCCACCGCCACCCCCAGAATGGTCGAACAGGTGGCGACGAAAATACTGTTCCACAGGTACTGGAGGAATTCCTGACCTGTCGGGTTCAGGGGAGAGAGCAGCTTGATATAGTTCTCAAGCGTGGGCTCGGCCGGCCACCATTGCGGCGGGTACTGGAACGCGGCGAACTGCGTTTCGAGCGAAGTCACGATCATCCAAGCCATGGGCAGGACGGTGAACAACAGCATCAGCAAGAGGAAGACGCGCCCGGCCCAGCGCCACCAGTCGATGGGCTTGCGGGACGCCGGACGCTCGGCGGCGATACTGGTCATTCGACCACCCCCGCGTCGTCCTTGCCGGCCAGCGCTTTCACATAGAAGTAGCCCAGCGCCATCATCACGACGAAGAGGATCACCGAGTAAGCCGCGGCGATGCCGAAGCGGACGCGGCCGAAGGCGATGTTGTAAATCGCAGTAATCCAGATGTCGGAAGCGCCGGCAGGGCCGCCGCCGGTCATCACCCAGGGGATGATGAACGAGTTGAGATTGGCGACGAGCAGCAGCAAAACCGTCACCATCGTCACGCCGCGCAGGTGCGGAAACGTCACGTGCCAGAAGCGGTTCCAGGCGCTCGCCCCGTCAACCTGCGCGGCGCGCAGCAGCTGATCGGGGACCGTCTGCAGGCCGGCAAGCAGCATGATCATTGCGAAGGAAAACTCCTTCCAGACATTCACCACGATCAGCGAGGGCAGAACGATCGTGGTGTTGTCGAGGAAGTTGATCGGCCGGTCGGTGAGACCGAGCTCAGTGGTGAGGGCGCCGATGACGCCGAAATCGGAATGGTAGAGCCAGCGCCAGACATAGGAAGCAGCCACGGCGCTGATGACATAGGGGATGAGCAGGATGGCGCGCATCACGCCCCGGCCGACGAAGGCCCGGTTGAGCGCCAGCGCGCAGCCCAGCCCGATGATGAAGGAGAAGAAGGTCGAAAATATCGTCCAGATGACGGTATTGACCGTAACGTCGCGAAAGCTCTGTGAGCGCAGGATCGTGAGATAGTTGTCGAAGCCGATGAAGGTCTGCTCGGCGAGCGACAGGCTCGGTGAGGTCTTTTCGAATGAAAGCTGGATGGTGAACCAGACCGGGTAGCCGATGACCAGGAGCATCACCAGCAGGGCCGGAGCGATATAGAGATAGTCAGCCCAGTGGCGAGCCATGCGGGCCACAAGACCCTGGCGCCGGCGGGGGGCCACGGAGGCCGCCGCGGTCGCGGCCTGACCCGATGCGATGGTCACTGTGGGCAATCCCTGCTTCAGTCGGAAGAAAGGCCGGCAGCATGGGGCCGCCGGCCATCGGCATTTGGGAGGCCGAACTACATTCCGTTCATCACGTCCTGGACCTTTTTGGCCGCATCATCGGCTGCCTGGTCGACCGTCATCTTACCGGTCAGCGCGTTCTGCAGCATGTCGGGGACGATGTGATTCATGATCTCGGTCGCCTCAGGCACCACCGGGAAGGGGATGCCGGAGGGCAACATCGAGGTCGTCACATCGAGGAACTTGATGGTGTCGAGCCGCTCCTTCATCCACTTGGTCTTGAAGCCGCGCAGGTTGCCGGGATTGGACCCGGTCCAGGCGAGCTTGGTCGACCATTCGGGGCTGGTCCAGAAGCAGATGAAGGCCTTGGCCGCCTGCTCGTCGAGCCCGCCGTCCACATACTGGTTCTGCACGATGTGGATGTTGGAGCCGCCGAACACCACGGCCCGCTTGCCGTCGGGCCCGGTCGGAATCAGGCCGTAGCGCATGTTGGCAACCACCGTGTCGGCCGCCTGCTTGTCGGCGCCTGTCGCCTTGCCCGCCAGATCGAGCATCTTGGCATATTCGGACGGGTGGGCGATCTCCATGGCCAGCTGGCCGGCAATGAAGGGCTGCTGGTTCTCGTTCTGGGTGTTGGTCAGGGCCGATACTGGCACCGACTTGTCGCGCACATACATGTCGTAGGAGGCCTGCAAAGCCGCCTTGGAGCCGGCGTTGTTGATCCACACATCCTGATACTTGGGCTGGTCGGCCGCTTCATCGAGGGCGCCGCCGCCATAGGCCCAAAGCTGGGGCATGAAGCGGAACGGCGTGTTTCCGGCATTCTGCTTGGCGACCATGCCGTAGCCCGGGATGCCGAGCTTGTCGTGGATCTGCTTGGAGTACTTGACGACGTCGTCCCAGGTTGCCGGCGGATGGTCGGGGTCGAGCCCGGCGCGCTTGAAAATGTCGGCATTCCAGATGAACGCCATCGTCTCATTGTTGGTGGGAATGCCGTATTCCTTGCCTTCCCACATGTCGGACTTGAGCGCGCCCGGCCAGAAGTCCTTGGACGAATAGCCGACATCCTCCGGCTTGAGTTCCTGGAAATACCCCTTGGCCGCGAACTCCACGCTGCCCACGATCTGCAGACGCACCACCATCGGCCCAGCATTGCCGAGCAGGGAGGTGCGCAGCTTGTCGAGCAGCACGTTGTAGTCGATGTTCTGGTAGTCGGTCTGGATGTTGGGGTACGTCGCCTTCCAGGCCGCCCAGAAATCCGCATCGATCTTCTTGTCGATGTCGGGCGATGCGTCATTGGGTCCGGTGTACCAGTATGTCAGGTGCCCCTTGTAATCGAGCGGCACGACCTTGGAGCAATCGCCGGCGGTGTCGACTTCCTCGGTTCCGGCGATGGAGCGCACATAATCTGGCGACCATTTCGACAGATCGACGCTCTGCGCGTAGCCCGCGCTCGTCGTCGCCACCATCATGGTGGTGCCCAGCAGCGCCGCCATCGAATAGGCCACCCATCCGCGTCGCCGCAGGCGCACAGCCGCCGCGTCACGACCAGTATTTACGGTCATAGAACGTCCTCCTCGTTCGAATACCGGCACGCGAGGTCCACGCGTGCCATCCTGCGGCTTGGCTGTTGCCTCCTGGGTGGCCGGCTGGCCCGGCTTTGCTTCCCGGATGAACGGATCGACCCGCCCCTCCCCGCGGGCGGTACCGTCTCAGACTCCAAAATCCGTGTCAACTCTGGTTTGTTTTGTACACGAAAACTGAGTTGTCGCGTGCGAAGCCAACCAACTCGGGGATTGGATTCGTATTTGAAACTGCATAGAAGCAGCGTCCATGGGCATGGAGACACCGATCGAAGACCCCGACGACGAGGCGGCCGAACAGGCCGGATCGGTCTACGAGCTCATCCGCGACGACATCATCTCGGGCCGGCTCGCGGCCAACCAGCGCCTCAAGGTCGCCGACCTGGCGGAGCGGCTGGGCACCTCCACCAATCCGGTGCGCGAGGCGCTGCAGCAGCTCAGGGGCGAAGGCTTCGTGGTGATGACGCCCAACCGCGGCGCGCGCGTCCGGCCGATGGACGAGGAGTTCATCCGCGACATCTACGAAATTGAAATGCTGATCGAGCCAGCGCTCACCCGGTGGTTCGTCAGCATGGCCACCGATGCCGATATC
>DASZSH010000003.1:0-1933 GCA_035548755.1 Devosia sp. | reverse complement strand
CTCGGCCTCGGCGATCGCCGCCTGTCTGGCCGCGATGATCTCACCCATCGGCGGGCCCTTGAAACGGCGCTGCTCGAAAGCGAACCATACGATCGCCGTCAGGATGAAGAAGCCTACCGTTATGTTGAGCGCCCACTGGTTCGGCGGCTGAATGCCAATCACGAAGATGATCACCATGGAGATCAGCGACAGGACGACGAACAGCATGAAGACGCCGCGGCCCAGATTCCAGGGCCCCATCTTGTCCCATTTCGGCGTGCCCCAGGCGAGCGCGCCGAGCACGATCGGGAAGCAGAACGACAGGAACAGGAAGATGACGGTGCACGACACGACGATGGTGTAGACCGAGGTCCCCGCGACCGACACCAGCGAGGACCCGGTGACAAAGAGAACCGCGAGCGTCGCTCCGGTCCAGATCGCCGCCACCGGTGTGCGGAAGGTCGGACTGACCTTGGCCAGCGTCTTCGATCCCGGCAGACCACCGTCACGCGAGAACGCGAAGATCATGCGCGACGCCGAGGTAACTGTCGCCAAGCCGCAAAGCAGCTGGGCGACGAAGACGACGAGATAGACGATCTCCTTGACTACGGGATTGACGCGCTGATCGAAGGCCCAGAAGAAGACGTTCCAGCCCTGTTTCGCCGCATCGTCCATGTTCGGGATCATGAGGACAAAGGCGGCGAGGAACAGGTAGCCGAAGATCGCCGACCAGACGACCGACATGACCATCGCGCGCGGCACCGAGTGCGCCGCCTTCATGGTTTCCTCGGAGGTATGGGCCGACGCGTCATAGCCGGTGATCGTGTAAATCGGCAGCAACAGTCCGAGAGCAAACACCCACCAGTCGGACACCTGCGGCCACACCCCGCCGCCGGCATCGCCGGAGTAATTGTGGAAGGTGAACAGGCGTCCGAAATCCAGCCCCTGCCCGGCGGCCAGCGCGGCGATGATGCACACCACGGCGATCAGGATGGCGCCGCCGAAGATGAGGTAGCCCGAGAAATCGGTGAGCTGGGCGGTGAGCTTGATGCCGCGGTGATTGATGATCGCCTGGGCGCCGGTGATGACGATGAGGAAGATCGTCTGCGTCCAGATGTTGTTCGGGATGCCCAGCCATGGGAAAGCACCCTCGAAGAAGGTCCAGGTGCCGACGTTGATGGCACCAAGCACGGTGACCAGCCCGAGCAAATTGAGCCAGGCAGTCACCCAGCCGGTGCCGCGATTACCGAGGATCGAGCCCCAGTGATAGAGGCCGCCGGCCGTGGGGTAGGCGGACGAAATCTGCGACATGGCGACGGCGAAGGTCAGCGAGATGAAGCAGCCGACCAGCCAGCCGATGCCAATCGCGATGCCGCCGGCGCCGGAAGTGCCTTGCGCCAGCGAATTGATGCCGCCGGACAGGATGCAGATGATGGAGAATGAAACGGCGAAGTTGGAGAAGCGCGACAGGCGCCGTTCCAGCTCCTGGGCGTAGCCCATGCTATGGAGGACCTTGGTGTCCTCTTTCCTGTCAGTATCGGTGTACGACGTTTCCACGTTGCTCATGCGTCGCTCCTGTTTGACCCCGTCGCCGGCGGAAGGCGCGGATGTACCCTGACGTTGCCCGCCGCGGAGTCCGTCCAGCCCAGCGGTACTCGTGGCTCACGCAAACGCACGCCCTGGCCGGGTTTTGGCCGAGGCGCGCTCCGTTCATGATGGCGTTGCAAGAAGGGTGAAGAGTACAGCCGCCTGCGAAGCGCGCGTCCCTGCGCCCCGCCAGCGATGACGAACAGTCCGCGTCGGCCGCGGACAACGACTGCGGGCCCCTGACGGGGCACATGCAGCGCGGTCATCAACTCCCCCAGCCGGGGCGGTGCGACTCGTTTGCGCCCGTCCCCGCTTGGGCGGCGATGTTACCCCGAATCGCTGCGCCAGCAAGTCGCAGGGTCAGGAA
>DASZSH010000002.1:0-16963 GCA_035548755.1 Devosia sp. | reverse complement strand
TATTCCGCGGCTTCGGCGGCATCGGGCCGCGCCAGCGCTATGAGTTCGCCCATGTGGGCGTCGATGTAGTCACGCGCAAAGGCCATGCAAGACCGGCCGTAGTCGATTATCCATCGATCAGCGGGTTGCGCGTGGTTGGATTTGAGTCGATCCATCTCTTCGATGGCCGCGTCGAGGGAAGCCAGCCGCTCCCTTAACCGGACCTGAACGAGCGATTGCGGCAGTTCGGACGCAAAGCGCGCAAACAGCAGAAATTCGCTGCGGTACTCGTCCTCGCCCAACTGCTCGAACAGGGAATTGATGAATTCGCGCCGGCCCTGCGGCGTGATCGAGTAGATCTTCTTGGCTGGCTTGCCGTCCTGCTGCTCGACCCGCGAGACCACCAGCCTGTCCGCTTCGAGCTTGGCCAGCGCTGGGTAGATGGCGCCGTAGCTTGCGTCGACGAAATACGAATATTCGCCTTCGACCGAGAGCTTGCGGATTTCATATCCGGTCGCTTCGGCGTCGTAGAGGATCGCAAGGCAGATGGTGCGGACGTTCATGGGCGATGCTCGTGTCGCATATGCCGGGCAAGAATATGACGGCCCTATATACGCACACGCGCGTTACCACAATCCGCGCCAGGCGCATGAAAGCCATGCGCAGTTAAGGGGGCGTTGCGATCGATGATCGCATCCGACCGCGGTCGAACACGCCCCGCGCCGCGCCGCCCGGGCGGGGAAGCCGCCCTTGAGGAGTTTCGGTGGACAGGGCGGCCGGGCGCCTCTACATCCCGGCCATGTCCGAACCGACCCTTGATCTCATGCTTGACGCGGCCCGCGAGGCGGCTGCGGCGATCATGGATGTCTATCTCACGGATTTCGGCCACATCGCCAAGAACGATGGATCGCCGGTCACGCTCGCCGACCATCGCGCCGAGGCCATAATCCTCGAGCGTCTCGCGCCGACGGGTTTGCCGGTTCTGGCCGAAGAGAAAGTCGCCGCCGGGGACGTGCCCCGCCTCGGCGAGCGCTTCTTCGTTGTCGATCCGCTCGACGGCACCAAGGAATTCCTCAAACGCAATGGCGAGTTCACCGTCAACATCGCCCTTTGCGAGGCGGGAGCGCCGGTTCTGGGCGTCGTCCTCGCGCCGGCGACCGGGGCGACCTTCACCGGCAGCTCCGAGGGCGCGTTCGAAATCACGAACCGCAATGAGCGCGTGCCGCTTCGCACTGCGGCGGACGGACCCATGCGGGTCGTTGCCTCGCGCTCGCACGGCCATCACGCGCTCGAAGGATTTTGTGAAGTCTTTCAGGTTGTTGAAGACGTTTCCGTAGGCTCCTCCTTGAAGTTCTGCCTCGTCGCGCGTGGCGAGGCCCAGCTCTATCCGCGCTTCACGCCGACATCGGAATGGGACACCGCCGCCGGGCATGCCGTGCTGGAGGCTGCCGGAGGCGCCGTGCTCTGCCTTGACGGCAGCCCGCTTCGCTACGGCAAGGGCGGCGACAACCTCAACCCGTTCTTTATCGCCGCGGCGAACCGCGACCTGGCCGATCGCGGCGCCGCCGAGATGCGCCGGCTCCTCGGGCCATGACCCTCGCGCAGGCCGAAGCGCTCGATCGCGCCGATCCTTTCGCGTCTTGGCGCGAGAAATTCGTGTTGCCGGCGGGCGTTATCTATCTCGACGGCAACTCTTTGGGCGCGCTGCCGAAATCCGTGGTCGAGCGGCTGTCCCGCGCCGTCGCCGACGAGTGGGGGCGCGACCTCATCACAAGTTGGAACGTCCACGACTGGATCGATCTGCCGCGCCGCGCTGGCGAAAAGATCGCCTCGCTGATCGGGGCGGAGCCCGGCACCGTGGTCGTCGCCGATTCGACATCGGTCAACATTTTCAAGCTCTTGCATGTCGCGCTGGGCAAGCGCCCGGGGCGTCGGACGATCCTCACGGAGACCGGCAATTTTCCCACCGACCTCTATATCGCCGGCAGCGTGGCGGATCTCACGCGCCACGAACTTCGGTCGGGCGATCTCGCTCAGATCGGAGACGATGTCGCCGTCGTGCTGGTCACCGAGGTGAATTACCGGACCGGCGCCCGCCACGATATGGCGGAACTTACGCGCCGCGCCCACCAGGCCGGCGCGCTGATCATCTGGGATCTGTGCCATTCGGCGGGCGCCGTGCCTGTCGATCTCGCGGCGGCCGACGCCGATTTCGCGGTCGGCTGCGGCTACAAGTTCCTGAATGGCGGCCCCGGCGCGCCGGCCTTCGCCTATGTCGCGCCCAGGCACCTTGATGGTCTCAGCCAGCCTATTGCCGGCTGGCTCGGCCATGCCGCGCCTTTCGATTTCGCGCCGGATTACCGTCCGGCTCCCGGCATCGACGCGATGAGGGCAGGGACCCCTCCGATCCTCTCGATGTCGGCGCTCGACGAGGCCCTCGATGTCTTCGCCGGTGTCGACATGGACGCGCTCAAGCGCAAGGCCGATGCGCTGTTCGAGCTCTTTGCCGCCCAAATCGCCATGCGCGCGCCGGCTCTTGAGATCGTCACGCCGCGCGATGCGGGCCGCCGCGGGTCGCAGATCAATCTCCGCCATCCTCAGGCCTATGCCGTGGTGCAGGCGCTCATCGCCCGCGGTGTGGTCGGCGATTTCCGCGAGCCCGATATCATCCGGCTCGGCCTGACGCCGCTCTATCTGGGCTACGCCGATGTCTATCGCGCCGCCCAGATCCTCGGCGAAGTCATCGCCTCGGGCGAATGGGATCGCCCCGAGCTCCGACGCCGTGCAAAAGTGGTCTAGAACCGCTCCATGGCGCGCCGGACTTTCTGCCGGAACGCCTCGAGCCCCTCTGGTGTGACATTGTTCATGTCATAAAGGGCCAGGTACTGCGGCGGCAGCCATCCCCCGAACGTCACCCAGCCCCAGCGTCTGGCCATCCGCCGCGGCGGATCGCCCATCAGCCACGTCCTCAGCCTGTCCCCGCCATAGGAGGTGACGAACGCGACCTTGCGGATGTGCTTGAGATTGGGCTTCAGCCTGCCTTTGTCGGGGCTGTCCCCGCCTTCGAGCACGAACGACACGCCCGGCATGAACACGCGGTCGAAATACCCCTTGAGGATCGCGGGAAAGCCGTAGTTCCAGACGGGGTGTACGATCACCAGCCCTGCCGCGGCCATCAGCCGGTCCACATAGGGCTTGAGATCGGGCGTCACGTTCTGCGGGATGTGGTGATAGTTGAGCCGCCCCTCGCGGCTCATCACCGGGTCGAACCCCTCGGCATAAAGATCGACCGCATCGACCTGGTGCCCCCTGGCCGTCAGCGTATCCACGATGGTGTTGAACAGCGAATGGTTGAAGCTTTCCTCGACCGGATGCGCGTGCAGCACCATCACCCGCATCAGGCCGCTCCGAGCGTCTTGAGGCCCTCGAACAGCCAGGCGCGGCCGCTCTCGAAATCGAAATTCGGGTCGTCCCAGGCGATCATCTTGCCCGGGTTGAGGATGCCCTTGGGGTCCGCCTGCTTCTTGAATTCGAGCTGGTTGCGGTCCGTCCGCTTCATGCCGCCCTCCTCGAGCGTATAGCGGTGCGGGTTGAACACGAGGCAGTCATTGGCCTCGTGCAGCCGGATGATTTCTTCGAGCCGCGCTTCGCTCGTGTAGCGTACGATCGGCAGCCCGGCAAAGACGATGCGTCCGTCGAAACGGATCAGCTCGACATGCATGGGCATCTCGTCGCCGAAAGTGTCGATCGCCCACTTCACATGCTCGAGGTCGGCGTACTGCGTCTGAAGGTAGGTGATCGTGGGGTCGAGCTTGAGCCCCCTGAGCGTGGTGTGGTTCCAGGCGAGCTCGTAGATCGGCGGAAGCTTCTTCTTTTCGTCCTCCGCAAGCGTGTCGGTCCTCACCAGCACCTCGCCTTTGTGGAAGGCGATGAAATCCATCAGCGCCGGAACGGTGGCCGGCGCCGCCATCAACAGCACCACCGACTGGTCGCGATGGCGGATATAGGGCCGGTGCCGGTTGAACCAGTCATAGGGCACGGGCGCGGCGACCGGCGAAATCTCCTTGAGCAGCAGCCCGTCCTGTCGCGCGCACTGCTCGCCGAAGGCGCAGGCCCCCAGCGCGGAGTCGAACCCCACCATCACGTCCACCCAGTCATGCGCCGCCGCGAGCGGAATCTCCGCTTCCACGATGATGCCGTTGGTGCCGTAGGCATGGGCGACCTTGAGGATATCGGGCCCGACCAGGTCGAGCACCCTGGGCTCCGCCTCGCAGGTCATGACCTTGAGCCCCAGCAGGTTTCCGAATGCGCGCAGCCCGCCCCAGCGGATCGAGCCTACTCCGCCCGAGCCGCCGGCGATGAAGCCGCCCAGCGTCGCCATGCGGTAGGTCGAAGGATGAAAGCGCATCTCGCCGCCGACTGCCGCGCGCGTCTGCTCGTCGAGCTTTTCGAGGATGATCCCCGCCTCGGCGCGCACCCGGTCCTTGTCGATCCGGATGATCCGGGTGAGCCCCGTGAGATCGAGGATCACGCCGCCCGAAAGCGGCATCGCCTGTCCGTAGTTGCCGGTGCCGGCCCCGCGCGGCGTGATCGGAATGCCGAACCGGAAGGCCGCGGCGAGAATGGTTTTCACCTCTTCCTGCGTTCGCGGCGTCACGACCAGTTGGGCCGTCACATTGTCGAGTTCGGCCTTGAGCCGCGGCGAATACCAGTAGTGGTCGCGACTCTTCTGCTGCACGATGCGGGGGTGGTCCTGCGCCGGAATGTCGCCGATCGCGGCGCGGAAGGCGGTCAGGTCCATGTCAGGCCTCCATCAAATCGTCGAGTTCACGGTAGTCGGGCAGGGCGGTGTCGACATCGACGCCGCCGCGCAGCACGACCCGATCGGCCTGCGGCCGAGCGAGCAGTTCGGTCCAGTCGCGCGCGCGGAACAGCACGAGGTCGGCCGGCGCGCCTACTTCGAGGCGGGCCGAATAGCGAAAGCCGGCGATCGCCGCCGCATCGGCGCCGATCGTCCGCGCCCACGCCCAGGCTTCCTCCTGCGGATGGTCGAAATGCAGGATCCGCGCACCCTCGCGCAGCACTTCGAGCGCATCGAGGTCGCCATAGGCATAAAAGGGGTCCCGCGTGTTGTCCGAAGCGATCGCAACCGGTACGCCCGCGGCGCGGAACTCGCGCAGCAGCGTTACCCCGCGCCGGATCGGCGTCACCTGGCCGTTCGGCGTCCGGTCCTGCAGGTAGAGATTGCACATTGGCAGGGAAACGATGGCGATCCCCGCGCGGGCGACCTTCTCGATCGTTCTCTTCTGTGTGGCTTCGTCCTGCACCGTGAGCACGCAGCAATGCCCGGCGACGACCCGTCCGCGGTATCCGGTTTCGATCACGGCGTCGGCCAGATGCTCGAGCGCATGGGCGTTGGGATCGCCCGTTTCGTCCGCATGGACGTCGAGATCGAGGCCGTGCCGGCCGGCCGCCTCGACCAGCCGCCGCATCGCTTCGCCCGACTGTTCGAACACGGCGACCGAGGCGCCCAGCAGGCCGCCCACCACCTCCACCCGGTGCGCCACCGCTTCGAGCATTGCCGGATTCATGATGCAGTCGGGGTCGATCAGCGCCACCGCCTGCAGTTCGATGCGGTCGCGCCAGATCTCGCGCATTTCGGCGAACAGGGCCCAGCTCATCTCGTGCATGGGCGGGAACGAATCCAGGTGCGTGCGGATCGCGGCCGTGCCGTGGGCGTAGGCGGCGCGCAGCGAAAAGTCCATCCGGCGGCCGACATCATGGGCCGACCACATCCCCGTCCGGTCGGTGCGCACCGCATTGAGCGCCCCGATCCATGTGCCGTCGGGGTTCTGCTTGCGCGGCCAGATGTGGCCCTTGTCCAGATGCGTGTGCATGTCGACAAAGGCCGGCAGGACAAGGCCCCCGTCGAGCTCCCGCCCGGGGCCCGGCGCATGCGGTTCGATGGAGACGATCCGCCCCGCCTCGATCCCGATATCGAGCCGCTCGATCCCGCCGCCGGGGCGGCCCAGCAGCGGCGAGGGCACCGAAGCGTTGCGCAGCGTCTGCATCAGTTCTCGCGTCGCACGGCGCTCTCGTGCCAGCGATGCAGCACCAGCCACGAAATGAACGAGGTGACCCCGAAGATCGCCACGCCGGTGAAAGTCAGCAGGATCAGCGCCGCGAACAGCCTGGGGATCAGCAGCCGGTAGCCGGACTCGAGGATGCGGAAGGCCAGCCCCGAATTGGCGCCCGCCGTGCCCGCCGCGAACTCGGCGACCACGGCGGCGATCAGCGCCAGCCCGCCGCCGATTCTGAGCCCGGTCATGAAATAGGGCATCGAGGCCGGAATCTTGAGATGGATGAGCTGCTGCCAGCGGCCGGCGCCGTAGAGGTCGAAGAGATTGAGCAGGTTGTGGTCTACGCTCTTGAGCCCCTGCACCATGTTGGAGAGGATCGGAAAGAACGCCACCAGGAACGCCACGATCAACAGCGCCGTCTGCGTGTTGGGCGCATAGATGAGCAGCAGCGGCGCGATGGCGACCACGGGCGTCACCTGCAAAATCACCGCGAACGGAAACAGCGCCAGCTCGATCCAGCGCGACTGGATGAGAATGATGGCAAGGCCCACCCCGCCGATCAGCGCCAGCGCCAGCGCCTCGAAGGTGATGACCAGCGTCACCCCGAGCGATGGCACAAGGGTGGGCCAGTCCGTATAGAGCGCCGTCGCCACGTCGATGGGGCTGGGCAGGATGTATTTGGGCGTGCCGCTGGCCATCACATAGACCTGCCAGATGACGAGCGCGACGATCAGCATCGCCACCGGCACCGCAATGCGCAGCAGCTTCTCGCCGGCCGGCGTCGCGGGCGGCGCGATCACGGTTGCGGCATCCGTGCCCAGATTGGAGTCGATCGCTTCGCTCATCTAGTGTACCTCCGCGCTGTGGATGGCGTCCTGCAGCGCCTTGGACACCACCGCGCAGGTCGCGCGGTATTCCTCGGAGGTTCTGTAATCCGCCCCGCGCTCCGCCGAGCGATCGAGCGGCAGGTCGCTGAACACCTGTCCCGGCCGCGCCCGCATCACCACGATGCGATTGGAGAGATAGGCGCTCTCGAACACCGAATGCGTGACGAAGATCACCGTCACCCCGGACTGGCGCCACAGCATCAGCACATCGTCGTTGAGCTTCTGTCGCGTGATCTCGTCGAGGGCGGCGAACGGCTCGTCCATGAGCAGCAGCCTCGGCTTGGTCACCAGCGCCCGCGCGATCGACACGCGCATCTTCATGCCGCCCGAGAGCTCGCGTGGATAGGCCCTGGCGAAATCGCTGAGACCGACCAGCGCCAGCGTCTCCATGATGTGCGGCCGCGCCTGCTCCTTGCCCACGCCCTGAAGCTTGAGCGGCAGGTAGACATTGCCGAACACCGTCGACCAGGGCATCAGCGTTGGGTCCTGGAACACGAATCCAATGTCGCCCTCGGGCAGGCCGCGCGCATTGATGGTCGAGCTTGGCCACTCGACGCTTCCCGACGATGGCGCTCCCAGGCCGGCGATGATGCGCAGCGCCGTCGATTTGCCGCAGCCCGATGGTCCGAGCAGGCTCAGAAACTCGCCCCGTCTGACGGTCAGCGACATGTTGGAGAGCGCCAGCGTTCCGTTCGAGAACACTTTCGAGACGCCCCGCATGACCACGACCGATCTTTCGGGCGAAGCTTTGGCGGGAGCGGTGGATATGGGAGCGTCAGTCAGTGTCAAGGCTTCGGTCCGGAAATCAAAAAGCGCGAGGGCGGTGCTCCCGCGCTTTGCTGGTCATGAACGGCGCAGCAGCGCTGCGGGCTATTTCTTGAGCTCCATCCCAACGCCCTTGCACACGAACTGCGTGGTGTAGGCCTTGGTGTAGTCGATCGAGCTGTCGATGATCTTGAGTCCCACCAGCATGTCGTAGAACGACTTCTGCCGCTCGTCGGTCATGCAGCCGATGCCCTTGGTTTCGGCGTCGCCGGAGATGAGGATGCCGTGATCCTTCATCTGCTGGATCGAATAGGCGATCTGCTCGTCCGTCATCTCGGGATTGTCCTTCTTGATGAGGTCGTTGGCAGCCTTGTTGTCGCCATAGAGATAATTGTACCAGCCGATGATCGAGGCATCGACGAAGCGCTGCACCATGTCGGCCTTCTCGGCAACATTCTTGGTGGTCGTTTCGATCGTGGTCGAATAAGGCGCATAGCCATTGTCGGCGAACAGGAACACGTTGGGCTCTTCGCCGCTCGCCTGCTTGACCGCCAGCGGCTCGGAGGTCAGATAGCCCTGCTGCGCCGACATCTTGTCGGCGATGAAGGGCGCCGGGTTGAAGGTGTAGGGCTTGTACTGCTCGTCGCGGAAGCCTTTGAAGTTCGCCTTCATCCACACAAAGTCGGTGACGAAGACGTCCTTGCCCATGAAGATGGTGTCGGCCTTGGCGATGTCGGCGAAGGTGTCCATGCCCACGCCCTTGTGCGTCATCAGGATCTGCGGATCCTTCTGGAACATGGCGGCGACGTTGATCACCGGGATGCCCTGCTTGATGTCGTCGTAAAGGCTGAACTGGCCGCCCATATAGAAGTCGATCTTGCCCGAGATCAGCAGCGCCTCGTTGGCCGCCTGCGGGCCGCCCTGCACGATGGTGACGTCGAGGCCATATTTGGCGTAGGTGCCGTCGGCGACGGCCTGATAGAATCCGCCATGTTCGGCTTCGGCCAGCCAGTTGGTGCCGAAGCTGACCTTGTCGACCGCCGCCGCCGGCAGTGCCGTGCCGAGCGCGAACAGCGCGCTCATGGCGAGCAGTTTGGACGTGAATTGCATGAATCGTCTCCCTGTTGACGAGTGCCCCGAGCTTGCCGGCCGCGTTTTTTCGTTCCCCAACGGCCGTCCGATGCCGCATCGGGCATCTTAGGACGGATTAATTCCGCGTGCCTGAGAAAAAGAAAAGCCCAAAAACGTGCAAATTCGGCGCCTGCACGCATTATGGGCGGAATGGCGCGCATTGGGGCTGGCAAAGCGCGGTCTTTGCCGGTTACTTGGGCACCAAACGAGGCCGGTATGCACATCCCTCTTTCGCCATCGTCGATCCATCCGCCCTTTTCCGCCTACAGCAACGGAGTCGAGGTGCCGGCCGGGCAGAAGCTCGTGCTGTGCTCCGGCCAGCTGGGAATCGCCCGCGACGGCGCCATTCCCGACACCGCCCGCGCACAGGCCGAACTGGCTTTCGACAATATCGCCGCCATTCTCGCCGAAGCCGGTCTCGGGCTCGAGCACGTGGTGCGCCTCAACGCCTATGTGAGCGCCCGCGAGCATCTGAGGCCCTATATGGAGGTGCGCAACGCCCGTTTCGCTGATCCTCTGCCGGCCTCGACGTTGATGATCGTCTCCGGTTTCGCGCGGCCGGAGTTTTTCGTTGAGATCGAGGCCATCGCGGCCGGCCCCGCATCGGAGACCTAGATGAGCCGAAGAATCTGGTGGACCGACTTTCCGGCGCCCGAATACGACCATGTTGACCCCCTCAGGACCATTGCGATCCTCCCCATCGCTGCGGTGGAGCAGCACGGGCCGCATCTGCCGGTCGGAGTGGATTCGATTCTCAACCGGGGCTGCCTCGATCTGCTGATCGAACGGGCGCCGGCCGATCTCGACCTGCGCATCCTGCCGGTGCAGCAGGTGGGAAAATCCAACGAGCACGTCTGGGCCAGGGGCACTCTCACCCATAGCGCGCATACCTTGATCGACGCCTGGTTCGAGCTTGGCCAGTCGGTCAGCCGCGCCGGGGTCAGAAAGCTCGTCTTCATCAATTCCCACGGCGGCAATGAAGAGATCATGGGCATCGTCGCCCGCGAGCTGCGCGTGCGCGAACAGATGCTGGTGGTCAAGACCGGCTGGACGCGGTTCCAGCCGCCCGAGGGCATGCTCACCGAGATCGAAAAGCGGCACGGCATTCACGCCGGCGACCTCGAAACCTCGCTGATGCTGCACTTCCGGCCCGATCTGGTGCAGATGGACAGGGCGGAAGATTTCCGTTCCGTCGCCGCCCGCGACGAGCAGCGGTTCAAATATCTCCGGCCGACCGGCGCCCACGCCTATGCCTGGATCGCCTCCGACCTCAACCCGCGCGGGGCTGTCGGCAACGCCCTGAACGCCAGCGCCGAACGTGGACGCATTTTCGCCGACGCCGAGGTCGCCGGCATGCTCGAACTGCTGCGCGAGGTCGAGGCCGCGCCGCTCCCCGGTACGGGGCCCTAGCAGACGCCCGCCGGGGACGGCGCGCTGCCTTTGGCGCGCGCCGGCCCGTTCGCGGGAAAGCCGCATTTTCGGCTCAATGCTTTGCCGTGCGAGCGCCCCGCCCGGGGCCGGCGCTGGCCGGAACTGCCGGCGCCCGGCGCCCGTTGACGGCGGGAGCGTTCACAACGCCTGGAACAATCGTGAAGCGGAACCCCGAACTGGCGCAGGCCGTGCGCGCCACGGCCTATTTTCTGTGGGAACAGGACGGCCGCCCCGAAGGGCGGGCCTTCGATTATTGGCTGCGGGCCAAGGAAATCCATCTGCGCCAGCTCGCCTACGACCGCTGGCTCGCCGAAGGCAGCCCCCAGGGCCGCGACTACGACATCTGGCTCGAAGCCTCCCGCGAAATCGACCAAGACGGCTGACCCCCCCACCCGCGGCGAACGCCGCCGCCGACCCGCCCGCCCTTGCGGGTGCGGCGGTTTGCTGCCAGAGGATGCGCAACCAACGGCAATCAAAGGCCGGCGCGCGACCGTGAAGGAAAACCGCAAGCTTTCCGAGGCGATCTTCGAGCTTTGGCGCAGTCTGACGCGCCGGCGTCGCCGTCAGCTCGTCCTGGTCGTCCTGATCATGATCGCTGCGTCCATCGCTGAGGTCTTCTCGCTGGGCATGATCGTGCCCTTCCTGGCGCTGCTCACCGCTCCGGATAAAGTGATGGCGAACCCCCTGGCGCATGCCCTGCTTGCCGGCCTGCCCGGAGCGAGCGCGCAGGGCCTCGTCATCTGGGCCACCGCCGCCTTCTGCTTTGCAGCCATTGCCTCCGCGGCCGTCAGAATTCTTCTGCTCTACGTCAGCACCCGCTATTCGCGCGCTCTCGGCGCCGATCTGAGCCTGCAGATCTACCGTCGCACGCTCTATCAGCCGTACCGCGTCCACATTTCGCGCAACAGCAGCGAGATCATCAATGGCGTCACGCACAAGACGAACGTTCTAATCAGCAACGTGCTGCAACCGCTGCTGACCGTCGCCAGCTCGGTTCTGATCCTCATCGGCATTCTGGGCGCCCTGTTTGCCATCAGTTGGAGCATTACGCTGTCCGCTTTGCTCGTACTGGGGATCATCTACGCGGTGATCATGCAGGTGACCCGCGCGCGGATGCAGCAGGACAGCCGCGTCGTGGCCGACGAGTCGACCCAGGTGGTCAAGGCCCTGCAGGAAGGCCTCGGAGGCATCCGCGATGTGCTGATCGACGGTACGCAGGAAACCTTCAGCACCATCTACGAGGTCTCCGACCGGCGCATGCGCGCCGCCCAGGCGCGGGCCATTCTGTCGTCGGGAAGTCCGCGCTTTGCCATCGAGGGCCTGGGGATGGTCTTCATCGCCCTGCTTGCTGTTGGCATGAGCAGGGGCGGCGCCGACCCGGGAGTGGTGCCGGTTCTGGGCGCGCTTGCCCTGGGTTCGCAGCGCCTGTTGCCCATCGCCCAGCAGGCCTATGCCGCAGTGAGCCTCGTCAGGGCGTCGGAGGCCTCGTTTGTCGATGTCCTCGATCTTCTGCGCCAGCCGATGCCCGAACTTGCAAGCGCCGGTCGTGCCGAACCCTTGCCCTTTCACACCGCGTTGGAGCTGCGCCACGTTCACTTTTCCTATGCGCCTGGTGGCGAGGCCGTTCTCAAGGATCTTTCCCTGGTCATTCCGCGCGGTTCGAGGCTCGGCATTTTCGGGCCCACTGGGGGCGGCAAGAGCACTCTGCTTGACGTGTTGATGGGGCTGCTGGAGCCGACGGAGGGAAGCGTCCTGGTGGACGGGGTGAAGGTCGACGCCAGCACGCAGCCGGGCTGGCGCCGCCACATCGCCCACGTGCCCCAGAGCATATACCTGTCGGATGCCTCGATTGCCGAGAACATCGCCTTTGGCGTGCCTGCGGGGAAGGTCGACCTCGATCGGGTGCGCGAGGCCGCGCGGATGGCGCAGATCGGCGCCGTGATCGACACCTGGCCGGAGGGCTATCGGACGGTCGTGGGCGAGCGCGGCGTACGGCTTTCCGGAGGTCAGCGCCAGCGGATCGGCATAGCTCGCGCCCTCTACAAGCAGGCCGATTTCATCGTCCTCGACGAGGCCACGAGCGCGCTCGACAACGACACCGAGCGCGAGCTCATGCAGGCCATCGACGCCCTGAGCCGAGACCTGACTCTGGTGATGGTCGCCCACCGCCTGACGACCCTCCAGCACTGCGACCTTCTGGTCGAGGTCGTGGGAGGTCGCGTGGTCCGGACGGGCAGCTACGCCGAACTCGTGCTGGGGGAACGGCGCTCCGGCGCCAGCGCGCCGCTGGGACAGGCTGGCGGCCCGTGACAGCAATCGCCGCTGCATGCTATCCACCGCTCCGCCGCCGCGGCGGGCGTTTCCGGAATAGCCATCCCTTGGAGTTTCCAGTTTGAAGACCGCGCTGATCGAGAAGCTGAACAACAAGAGCGCGGTGATCGGAATTGTTGGTCTGGGCTATGTCGGCCTGCCTCTGCTCCTGCGCTTTGCCGAAGTCGGCTACCGAGTGATCGGCTTCGACATCGATGCCGAAAAGGTTGACGCTCTGCAGCAGGGCCGGAGCTACATTGAGCATATTGCCGCCGGGCGCATTGCGGCGGCGCGCGACAGCGGTGCTCGGTTCACGACAGACTACTCCCGGGCTCGCGAGCCCGATGCCCTGATCCTGTGCGTGCCGACCCCGCTCGATGCGCACCGCGAGCCGGACATGAGTTTTGTGCTGGGCACTGCCGATAGCCTCGTTCCGCACCTTCGGGCAGGGCAGGTGATCTCGCTCGAAAGCACGACCTATCCCGGCACCACCGACGAGGAACTTCTGCCTCGCGCCGAATCCACGGGGCTCAAGGTGGGCGAGAGTGTCTTCCTTGTCTTCTCCCCCGAACGCGAAGATCCCGGTAACAAGAGCTTCAGCACCCAGACGATACCCAAGGTATGCGGCGGCGTAACCGCCGCCTGCCTCGAGGTCGGCCTCGCGCTCTATGGGCAGGTGATCGATCGGGTCGTGCCGGTGAGTTCCACCCGCGCTGCCGAACTCACCAAGCTGCTCGAGAACATCCACCGCGCCGTGAACATCGGCCTCGTCAACGAGATGAAGATCGTTGCCGATAAGATGGGGATCGATATTCACGAGGTGATCCGCGCGGCGGCGACCAAGCCGTTCGGCTTCGTGCCCTACTACCCGGGCCCGGGCCTGGGTGGCCACTGTATCCCCATCGATCCCTTCTATCTGACATGGAAGGCCCGCGAGTATGGGGTGAACACGCGCTTCATCGAGTTGGCGGGCGAAGTCAACTCGGGCATGCCGGACTATGTGGTGGGCAAGGTCGTGGCCGCCCTCAACCGCAACCGCAAGTCGGTCAATGGCGCCTCCGTGCTGGTGCTCGGCGTCGCCTACAAGAAGAATGTCGACGACATGCGCGAATCCCCCTCGATAATTCTCATGGAGAAGCTTCGGGATCTGGGCGCGACCGTCGCCTACAGCGACCCGCACGTGCCGGTGTTTCCAAGGCTCCGTCATCATGCGCATTTCGATCTTCGCAGCGTTCCGCTCAATGCCGCATCGCTTGCGGCCTACGATTGCGTCCTGCTGGCGACCGATCACGACCGTTTTGACTATGATCTGATCAAGAAGACCGCCAGGCTCATCGTTGACACGCGTGGCAAATATCTTGAGCCCGCCGATCACATCGTGAAGGCTTGAGATGCAGGGCTATTTCCCCCCCATCACCGACCGCAGGATTCGGTTGGCGCTTGTCGGGTGCGGTCGCATCGCGCAGAGTCACTTCGGGGCCATCGCCAAGCATAAGGATCGCGTCGAGCTCACCGACGTCTGCGACATCGTCGAGGACGCAGCCGGAGCCGCCGGCAACCTGACCGGCGCACGCATGTGGACGAGCATGCGCGAAATGCTTGACAATACATCGGCCGACGTCGTCGTGCTGACCACGCCGAGCGGCCTGCATTCGAGCCAGGCCATCGAGGTCGCCCGCTCCGGCCGCCATGTCATCACGGAAAAGCCGATGGCCACCCGCTGGCACGACGGGCTCGCCATGGTGCGCGCCTGCGACGAGGCCAACGTCCGCCTTTTCGTGGTCAAGCAGAACCGCCGCAACGCCACCCTGCAGCTGCTCAAGCGCGCGCTCGAGGCCAATCGCTTCGGCCGCATCTACATGGTCAACATCAACGTCTTCTGGACGCGCCCGCAGGAATACTACGACAGCGCCCCCTGGCGCGGCACCTGGGAGTTCGATGGCGGCGCCTTCATGAATCAGGCGAGCCACTATGTCGATCTGCTCGACTGGCTCATCGGGCCAATCGAGAGTCTGCATGCCTTCACCGCCACGCTCGCCCGCAACATTGAGGTGGAGGATACCGGGGTCATGTCCATCAAGTGGCGCTCGGGCGCCCTGGGCTCGATGAACGTGACCATGCTGACCTATCCCAAGAACCTTGAAGGCTCGATCACCATCATCGGCGAGAAAGGGACTGTTCGCGTCGGCGGCGTGGCGGTCAACCAGATCCAGCACTGGGAATTCGCCGAGCCGCATCCCGATGATTCCAGGGTCGCGGATGCAAGCTACGAGACCACCTCGGTCTATGGCTTCGGGCATCCGCTCTATTACGACAACGTGATCCGCGTGCTGCGCGGCGAGGCCGAGCCGGAGACCGACGGGCGCGAAGGCCTGCGCTCGCTCGAAGTGCTCGTTGCCGCCTACCTTTCGGCGCGCGATGGCCGCCGCGTCGCCCTGCCGCTGGATTACTGATGGCCGCCACCATTCACCAGACCGCCATTATCGATGAGGGCGCCCGCATCGGGGAGGGGAGCCGCGTCTGGCACTGGGTGCATGTCTGCGCCGGCGCCGTGATCGGCGAAAACTGCACCCTCGGCCAGAACGTCTTCGTCGGCAACGACGTGGTGATCGGCAACAACGTCAAGATCCAGAACAACGTTTCGGTCTACGACGCGGTGCGCCTGGAGGACGATGTCTTCTGCGGCCCCTCCATGGTCTTCACCAATGTCTACAACCCGCGCGCCGCCATCAACCGCAGGTCGGAGTACCGCCCCACCCTGGTGCGCAGGGGGGCCACGCTGGGCGCCAACTGCACCATCGTGTGCGGCGTGACCATCGGCCGCTACGCCTTCGTGGGCGCCGGCGCCGTGGTCAACCGCGATGTGCCCGATTACGCCCTGATGGTGGGCGTGCCGGCCCGCCGCATCGGCTGGGTGTCGGAGGCCGGCGAGCGGCTGGTCGGCGCCGGGGTGGTTGCCGACCGCACCGGAGCCCGCTACGAAATCTCGGCCGGCGCCTGCCGCCGCATCGAGGCCAGCTGATGGAATTCGTCGATCTCAAGGCCCAGTATGCCGCCCTGAGGCAGAGCATCGATGCCCGCATCCAGCGGGTGCTCGATCACGGCCAGTTCATCATGGGCCCCGAGGTCGGCGAGCTCGAGGGGAAGCTTGCGGCCTATGTCGGGGTGCGCCACTGCGTCACCGTCGGCTCGGGCACCGATGCGCTGCTGATCTCGCTGATGGCGCTCGGCATCGGCCCGGGCGATGAGGTGGTGACCACGCCCTTCACCTTCGCCGCCACCGCCGAGGTGATCGCGCTCGTTGGCGCCACCCCCGTCTTCGTCGATGTCGAGGCCGACACCTGCAACATCGATGCAAGCCGGCTCGAGGCGGCCATCACGGAGCGCACGCGCGCCATCATGCCGGTCTCGCTCTACGGCCAGCCCGCCGACATGGATGAGATCAACGCGCTCGCCGCCCGCCACGGCAACATCCCCGTCATCGAGGATGCCGCGCAGAGCTTCGGGGCCACCTATCGCGGCCGGCGCAGCAACGGGCTTTCGACCATCGGCTGCACCAGCTTCTTTCCCAGCAAGCCGCTCGGCTGCTACGGCGATGGCGGGGCGATCTTCACCGATTCCGATGCGCTCGCCCAGCTCATGCGCGAGATCCGCGTGCATGGGCAGGACCGGCGCTACCACCACGCCCGCATCGGCATCGGCGGGCGCATGGATACGCTGCAATGCGCCATCGTGCTCGCCAAGCTCGAGCGCTTCGATTGGGAGCTGGCCGAGCGCCAGAAGGCCGCCCGCCGCTACCTCGATCTTCTGGCGGGCATCCCCGGCATCGCGCTTCCCGCGCTCAGGAACGATCGCACCTCGGCCTGGGCGCAGTTCACCATCCAGGCCGACAATCGCGACGAACTGGCCGAAAAACTCAAGGCCGCCGGCATCCCCACCGCGGTTCACTATCCCATGCCGCTCAACGAGCAGCCGGCCTATAAGGACATAGCCCGCGCCGCCGGCCCGCTGGACGTCACGAGAACCGTCTCCGCCCGCGTGCTAAGCCTGCCGATGCATGGGTATCTGAAGGGGGAGCAGATCCGCGCGGTAGCTGATGCGGCAACGGGACGTCTCGGGGTTGCACTGGCGAACAACTAGAGGCCGACAAGTTTTTGGAACGCCATGGCCGACACCGCGTCTGTTCCATGTTTCAAAATCCATTCGCGCGGACGGTAGGCGCTCACGTCACTCAACAGCGCAACTAACTCCTCGGGCTTTTCCCAAAAGGCCCCCGTGTCTGGGCCGAGATAAGGTGCGGCAGAAACCGGTGCTCCAAAATCCGGATGAACCGTGTAGCGGTTGACGAAAGTGGGAACGTCCATCGACCAGGACTCAAAG
>DASZSH010000001.1:0-3957 GCA_035548755.1 Devosia sp. | reverse complement strand
GGTGACGTAGTCGGCGGCGAGCATCGGCACGTCGAAATCGTAGCCCTTGCCGCGCAGCGGATGGGCGCAGGTGATCGATGCGAGGTCATCCGCTGTGACGCTCGCGATCTTATTCCAGGTTGCCACCTTGGCCTGACGCATTACCTGGTCGACAAGA
The DNA here is from genome assembly GCA_035548755.1 of Devosia sp. Classification (GTDB taxonomy): domain Bacteria; phylum Pseudomonadota; class Alphaproteobacteria; order Rhizobiales; family Devosiaceae; genus Devosia_A. Next base: position 3,800 of record DASZSH010000001.1, on the reverse strand, counting down.
TTGGACGCCAGGACAACGCGATCACCGACCTTGAGCCAGTTGCCTTCCGGCGCCTCGGTCACCTCGACGAGCTCGTAGGCGATCTTGGGCGAGTAAGCGATGGCTCGGTTGCCGGGGATCGTCCACGGCGTCGTCGTCCAGATAACGATGCTGGCTCCCTTGCATGGCGCAGGACCTTCGCGGACCGGAAACTTCACCCAGGCCGTGTCGCTCGTGTAGTCGTGATACTCGACCTCGGCTTCGGCCAGCGCCGTCTTCTCCACCACGGACCACATCACCGGCTTCGAGCCGCGGTAGAGCGAGCCGTTCATGGCGAACTTCATCAGCTCGGCAGCGATCGTCGCCTCGGCCTTGTAGGCCATGGTCGAGTAATAGTTCTGCCAGTCGCCTTCCACGCCGAGCCGCTTGAACTCCTCGCGCTGCACGCCGATCCAGTGCTCGGCGAAGTCGCGGCACTGCTTGCGGAACTCGTTGACGGGCACGGCGTCCTTGTCCTTGCCCTTGGCGCGGTACTCTTCCTCGATCTTCCACTCGATGGGCAGGCCGTGGCAGTCCCAGCCCGGCACGTAGTTGGAATCGAAGCCGAGCATCTGCTGGCTGCGCGTCACCATGTCCTTCAGGATCTTGTTCAGCGCCGTGCCGATGTGGATGTTGCCGTTGGCGTACGGAGGTCCGTCGTGCAGCACGAACTTCGCCCGCCCGGCAGCAGTCTCGCGCAGGCGCCGGTAGAGGTCGATCCGGGCCCACCGCTCCAGGAGCTGGGGCTCGCGCTGCGGCAGGCCCGCGCGCATAGGGAAATCGGTTTTCGGCAGGAATAGTGTGGCGCTCCAGTCGCGCGCGGCAGTCTTGGTGGTGGTCATGGAGAGGCCGTGTCTGAAAAAGCAGAGGCGGAGTGCTCGACGCACAGGCGGCTAGCCCCGGACGCCCTCAGGCGACCGGGCACAGAATTCGCGCGCTTATCAGCTTCACCGCAAATCGGGACATGCTGATCTTTCTAGCCGCGTGGTTTCCGCCCCGCAACCCGCGTCAGCAGAGTCAATCCGGTTCTCCGGCCCCACCCCCCGATGCAGGCGGGCAGTAGCCGCCGCATCAAATGCCGCCGTGTGGAACCGATCCGGCGAAAGCGAGTTAAGGCATCCGAGGGGTGCCGCCGCGGAAGATGCGGCGCATTTTAGCGGGGTTCAGCGGTACGCAACTTCAAGCAGAGGGCGCGGCGGCATCTCTCGTTCAGGGCTTGGCTCGCGCCAGGATCTGCCTGGACCGCGCAACGTCTTTCTCTATCTGCTCTTTCAGGGCCTCGATCGTCTCGAACCTGCGGTCGCCGCGGATATAGTCGATGAACTCGACCTCGATCTCGCGACCGTAAAGATCGCCCTGGAAGTCGAGCAGGAAGACTTCCAGGATCGGCTCGCCGTTGTCGAAGGTCGGCCGGGTGCCGAGATAGGCGGCCCCTGCGCTGCGCTCCCCGTGCACGTAGACGAAAACGGCATAAATGCCGTGCGCCAAAGCCGTCCCCTTGGCCAGGTGAATGTTCGCCGTTGGAAAGCCCAGACCCGTGCCGCGCTTGGCTCCGCCGACAACCTTGCCCGCGACCCGCCAATAGTGGCCAAGCGCCTGCGCCGCGCTCGCCACATCGCCTTGCGCAATGTCAGCGCGAATGGCGCTGGAGGAGAACACCTCGCCGGCTTCAGCCACGGTCTCGACGACAGTCACCTCGAAGCCGAACTCCTTGCCTGCACGCGACATCACCTTGGCATTGCCATCGCGGCCCTTGCCGAAATGAAAATCGCCGCCGACGATGACGTGGCGAACTCCTAGTCCGGCGACGAGGATCCGCTCGATGAAATCATACGCCGTGAGCTCGGCGAGGCGCTGATCGAATGTCAGCACCACGGCCAGCTCGAGCCCATAACGCTCGAAGAGGGCAAGCTTCTGCGGCAACGTCGTGAGGCGGAAATGCGGTTTGTCAGGCTGGAAAAACTCGCGCGGGTGCGGCTCGAAAACCATCACGCCGGCAAGGCCGCCGTGGTGCGCCACAGCCTCGCGCGCGGCCTGAAACAATGCCTGATGACCGCGGTGGACCCCGTCGAAATTGCCGATCGCAAGCGTTGCGCCCCTGATTTCGTGGGGAACGTGATCGTAACCGTAAAGGATGTGCATCTGGGCTGAGGCAGGTTGCCGGCATCGCGTGGCGTTGCGCCAAAGACAGCAAGAGCCGGCCCGAGGTCAAGCCCGGACCGATTCGGCCACCTCGCTGAGATGGGAGATACGGCGGATCAGGCGGGCCGCGCCGGCACCATCAGAATGGCCTCGCCCTCGAGCACGGGCTTGCCGTCGACGGTGCACACGCACTCGAAGCGCGCGCGACGCTTGGCCGGGAACAGCTCGGCAACGCGCACCTTGGCGATGACCCTGTCGCCGATCCTCACGGGCCCGCGAAAGTTCAGGGTCTGCGAGACGTAGATCGCGCCGGGCCCCGGCAGCTCCATGCCGAATACCGCAGAAAGGTAGCCTGCGGTGAGCATGCCGTGCGCGATGCGTGTCTTGAATATGGTCTTGGCAGCGTAGGCTTCATCGAGGTGAACGGGGTTCTTGTCACCGGTCACCTCCGCGAACGTGTTGATATCGGCTTCCGACACCGTTTTCGCGAAGCTTGCCTCCATGCCGAGCTGGAGGTCCTCGAAGTAGTAGGCATTGCGAGTAAGTACGGTCATCGACCTGTCCCGAGCGTGCGTTTTTGCCTAGCCGCACTGCAACATAGGCCCCGCATCTGTGCACTGCAACGAGGGATAACGCATTTTTGTCATTGCGAAGCGAATTTCACACACTCCGGGAATCGCTCATGATTCGGCCATCGCCCGGACCGAGCGGGGAAGGGCGGCGCACGGGGCGGACTTCTGCAGCGCGATAACGCGGGGCCGGTTGCTTAAGTCCAATTTGATGCAAAATGCGGCCCGTCCGGTGGTTGCGGAGCCGCCAGCCAGCACGATATAAGGGCTGCAATCCCCTAAGCCCTCATTCACGATTGGCCTGCCCTGCCGGATGCCAGAGCAGGTCCCAAGGAAGGCACTTATGAGCAATCGTAAACCTTTGATGCCGAAGGCCACGGCGGTCTGGCTGGTCGAGAACACATCCCTCAGCTTCGAGCAGATCGCGGAGTTCTGTGGCCTGCACAACCTGGAGGTCAAGGGCATCGCCGACGGCGACGTCGCCCAGGGCATCAAGGGCATGGACCCCATTGCCTCCGGCCAGCTCTCCCGCGAGGAGATCAAGCGCGCCGAGGCCGATCCAAACTACCGCCTCAAGGTTGCCGAATCCAAGGTCGAGATCCCGGTGGTCAAGAGCAAGCGCGGCCCCCGCTACACGCCGGTTTCGCGCCGGCAGGACCGGCCCAACGCCGTGCTGTGGCTGCTGCGCAACCATCCCGAGCTCCGGGATAGTCAGATCATGCGGCTGGTCGGCACGACCAAGCCGACGATCGCAGCGATTCGCGATCGCTCGCACTGGAATTCCGCCAACCTGACCCCGCAGGATCCGGTGATGCTGGGCCTGTGCTCCCAGATCGACTTGGATAACGAGGTGCGCAAGGCCGCGCGCCGCCTCGAGCGCGATCGCAAGGAGACGGGCAAGGGCGGGACTCTGCTACCGGCTTCGGAGACGATCCCCGGCCTCGGACCGCAACCCGACATAGCTCCTCCCGAGGAGCCAGCGGCGGCGCAGCCGGACGCCGAGACTCCCGACGAGGAGGCCTCGCGCGTGTTCGCCAAGCTCAAGGAGCTGTCGCGTCCGGCTGAGCAGGA